>CALMGO010000171.1 GCA_937863625.1 uncultured bacterium | reverse complement strand
CGCGAGTTTTGCGCAGGCGCTTTTTGAATAGGGAGGCACGAGCATGAAACGATATTTTCTGGCGGCGGCGGTGCTGGCGGCGCTTTGCGCCGGGGCGCACGCACAGGAGGAGATGAGGGCGTTTTTCCCGGGACCGCAGGAAGTGGCGGGCTGGTCGGTGAGTTACGACATCGAGATGTACCCCGGGGACAAGATTTACGATTTCATCGACGGCGCGGGCGAAGTGTTTATGAGGTACAACTTCGACGTCGCGGCGGCGGCCGAGTACGCGGGGCCCAACGAAGGCGCGATAGCCGTAGAGATATACAAGATGAAGACGCCGGAGGATGCGTACGGGATATATGCCTACCACGAACCCAAGGGAGCGGAGGCGCTCGACGTCGCGCAGGCGGGCTATGCATCAGGCATCACCGCGGCGGTCTGGCGCAATCTCTACTACGTCAAGATATACGGGCTCGAAGATAAGCCTGGCATGGCGGAGGCGGTGAGGGAATTCGCCAAAATGATAAGCGGCAAGATACCCGGCCAAGGGAACCTGCCGCAGCTCTTTCGGGTCTTTGAGGTGAATGGATTCAAGAAGGGGTCGGTGAAGTTCCTGCGCAGCGACCTGGCGCTGAAGAACCTGCACTTTGTGAGCGAGGAAAACGTTCTCCATCTCGGCGAAGGCACGGAGATGGCGTTTGCAAGTTACAGCATACGCGGCAGGGACTTTGAAGCGTTTGTCATAATATATCCGTCGGACCAGGAGTCTGCGCGCGCGGCGACGGATTATGCGCTCTTTCTCGGAAAAGACGCAAACGCCGAGGCGACGTGGTACAAGCAGAGCGGCAGGGCCATCGTGGGAACGTGGACGGGCCTCAAGGTGGGCGAGACGCACGACATACAGGACGTGCTTTTCGACACGATGAAGAACATCCTGGAGCAGTTGAAGGCTTACCAGTTGCACCGGTAGGAGACAACATGTCACGACTGAACAGGCGCAGTCTTTTCAGGCTGGCGGGCGCGGCGGCGGGGTTTTATATCCTCGGCGGCAAGGGAAGTTCGCCGAGGCTTCTGGCCGAAGAGGCCGTCGCCGGGAAGACCAGCGGCAATCCGCTGGCCGGCAAGGTGGCCGTGGCGCGCAACGACACGCCATACAACAACACCAAAAAGGCGATAGCGCTTCTCGGCGGGATGAAGGTATTTGTCAAGACCGGCGCGAGTGTAGTCGTCAAGCCCAATATCGGCTGGAACCGCCCGCCGACGGCCTGCGCAACTACCAATCCGGACGTCATAAAGGCGGTGGTCGAGGAGTGCCTCAAGGCGGGCGCGAAAAAGGTGGAGGTCTACGACCGCCCCTGTGAGGACCGCAGGCGCACGTACTCGCGCAGCGGCATCGAGGCGGCGGCGAAGGCGGCCGGAGCCGAGGTCAGGTATCTTGAAGATTACGAATTTGTCGATACGGCGATACCCGGCGGCAAGGTGCTTAAGAAATGGTCCGTCGCCGAAGGGATACTCAAAGCCGACGTCGTGATCAACGTGCCGATCGCCAAGGACCACGACACGGCGACGCTCACGATGGCGATGAAAAATCTCATGGGCATCATGGGCGGCAACCGCGGCGAGATTCACACGAACATGGAGCAGAAACTCGCGGACTTTTCGACGCTCGTCATTCCGACGCTCAATATCATCGACGCAAACTCGATACTCATCGCGCATGGGCCGCAGGGTGGCGGCGCGGAAGACATAAAAACTCCGCGCATGGTGATAGCGGGGGTGGAGGCGGCAACGGTGGACGCGTTTGCCGCGGCCAATCTGCCGTGGGAGATAGCGCCGGGGCGCAAGGTGGCGTATCTCGACACGGCGGGTGAGATGGGGCTGGGGACCGTGGATGTTTCGAAGATCACGGTCATCGAGGGGTAGGGACACCCGGCTGGAGGCGAATTGGAAACATCGGCCATAGTTGCAATAGCAGTCGCGGCGAGCATACCGGTAATAGTCTTCATAACGGCGCTTTTGCGGCGAGCAGGAGCGCTTGTAAGTTTCAGGATGGCGTCACAAGCGGCATTTCTCATTTTCTTCGCACTTCTCCTCACGCAGGCGGTCGTTCCCATCGAAGGGTATCTGGCGCTGGGCGGAGTCTTCCCGGTGGACTTTTTCATGCAGCTTTCTCCGCTTCTGGCGGTGGCGGCGATAGTGACGGGGCGCGTCTTTATTGCAGGGATGCTCATAAGCATTTTGACACTTGTG
>CALMGO010000170.1 GCA_937863625.1 uncultured bacterium | reverse complement strand
GACAGCAGGCTCAGCGTATCCGCGGAACCTCTTTGAACCTCTATGGCAATTGACCTTGACGGCTCGTCGCCGGGGACGCCGGTGTGCTCGGCCTCCACGAGCAGGCGAGCGCTTCCCGCAGTGCTCTTTATGTCGAAGGGAATCGCCTCGCGGGAGAATCTCGCGACCGTCTTGACGCCGAGCGCCAGGGGCAGCCCGGTTTTCTCGCGCAGAAAAGCGCTCGTATCGAGGCGGGAGCCGTCTTTGTCGAATACGCAGCGGGGGGCGGTGCGCTTGCGCGGGAAGAGCCACACTTCGATGCGTTTGCGGCCGTGGGAGACGTACTCGACGGCGGCAAGGCCGGCGTGGAGCAATTCGCGCGCAGTTGAGTCCACGACCCTGCCGGACACTTGCGTGAACCGGCGGCGCATGACGGACCAGCCGGCTTTTCTCAGGGATGAAACGAGGCGCGCGGCGTCGAACCGGTCCCCAAGCGCAAATGCGGCACTGTGACGGCAAGCGGACATAGACACCACCAAAGAGTCCGGAATTGCACAAACTGCCCAGTGGCATTCTACATCGGGCGTGGCGACACTTCACGGATTTTCCGTGAGGGGGTGTCGGTCAGGAGAGGGGTAACGGCTTACGGCACGGCCGTTATCTGGCTTTCGCTGCAGGTTCTGAAGGCGCGCTGTGCGTCTTCGCCGCGAACACGATAGTAGAGATCAGTGACATTGTTTCTCGCGGCGAGACTGAGCAGAACCGCCTTTTGCTTTGCAGAGAGCGTATATTGCGTTTCGGTAATCGACGTCGCAGGGATCGCAAGCGTGATCCGCCTGCTCGCGGGGAAAGAGGAGTCGGCGCTGACCTCGACACAGTATCTCACTATGCCGTCTCCCGCGTGAGTCCACGACACGGATGGAGTTTCCGCGGACAGGTCGAAGGCTGACACGGTCCACGTGCCGCCGTCGAACTCGAGCATCTTTACGGCACTGGCGCATTCGAGCACAGAGTGTTCGTCGAGGGCTCGCACACGCCAATAGAGCGTCCCGCCCGCCTTGGTCGCCAGCCGCCGGATGCTGAGCCACTGCTTGGCTGTCGGCGTGTAACTCGTGCCGGTGGTCTTTTTGCTGCCCATGGTAATCGTTATGCCTTTTGCGTGCGTTGTAGGTACGCTGCTATCGGAGGAGATGTCAACCCTGAAACTGCCCATCTCCACGGTATTGTCGTCCCAGTGGAAAGTCGGTATCACCTCGGCGTCGGGCCATACGGCTTCCTCGCCGGAGAGGTCGTGCGAGGGGCTGACGTAGAGACCGTTAATGGCCCCGGTATCAAAGTAGACGCAGCAGGGAGGTCCATAGACATACGCGGCGCGCTTGTCTATTTTGACACGAGTCTCCATCCGCCAATGCAGGATGCCGCCGTCAAGGGGCGTCTTCTTGATCCTGACCCATCGCGAAGTCGTAGGAGTCCATTCGCGCAGGTCATGCCTTATCACGTATCGGACAGTGGAATCCACCTGGGCGTCTTCACGGAGGATCCTTTTCATGGGGAAACCGGGGTCACTTGACGCGTTAAATATGTGCGGCGTGCCGCCGCCCGGCGTATCGAAGGCAAACTCCGGCACCGAGTGGGCGGTAAGGCACGCACCTTCGGAGGGCGCCACGGTCTTGAAACGCGCGGGCGCGACATTGGTGCGGGTCACGTTAGACATGGCGGATTTGTTGCCGGTGGCATCGACTGACTTGAGCGCGATATAGACAGTGCCGACAAGGTCGTCCGCTACGACCGTCGTGATATGAAGGGTCCTCGGAGTCCCGGGCGCGACCTCGCCGGCGATTGAGGCGCAGGAGTCGAAATTGGCCTCGGTAATCAGATTGTTCGAACATCTGATGTCATATCCCGCTACGGCGGCGCCGGTGTAGCCGTCATCGGCCACGTCGACCCACACGAGCTGCGTGCCGGCGGATACGAGCGAAAGCGGCAGTTCTATCTCGGCGATCTGCCACATGTAACGCCGTGTGCGCCGGTCATACATGCCTGCGCCGCTTATCTTCACGAAGCGCGCAAGAACCGT
>CALMGO010000169.1 GCA_937863625.1 uncultured bacterium | reverse complement strand
ACAAACGCGAGATTCTGGAGTGCGTCAGTTTGAACCGGGCGGTGTAGGACGTAACTCTTTGCTTACAAAAGAGAAAGCCGTTCGACTTTATCGCCGAACGGCCGTTTCATGTCCGGCGCTTGTCGAGGCCGTTAATCAGGCCTGATAGCATCTTCGCCATTGTCTCCAGTTCGTTTCGAAGGGTGGTCTGCCTTGCCTCGCCGACCAGGCCTCGTCTGCATGCGACCTCAAGGAGCGGCACGCACTCCTGGACAGAGCCGCGAGCGATAGTGAAGAAATGCTTTCGGTCCGCCTTTGTGAAACGTCCATTGCCTTCGGCGATGTTGGTGGCGATGGAGAGGGCGGCGCGATTCACTTGGTCGACGAGAAAGCCGTATCCGCGTGGGAAGTCTTCAGTCATGGCGGCAATCTCTGCCGCGAAGGAGACGGCTTTCTGGTAAACCTCAAGTTTCTCGAACATGAAGGCCATGTCCGCCCCCCAAAAGATGAGCAGGAGATCAGGTGAACAGGAGACCGCAGGTGAATGGCTGGTCCGGCAGGCGAAGCCTCGTGGTGTCAGACGTTTTGTCTGTCACCTGTTCGCCTGATCCACTGTTCACCTGCTCTGACCATTTTTCTTCGCCGAGCTAAGAAAAATGGTCGGGGAGAGAGGGCCGCCTGAGGCGGCTGAAATTTGAACTTTACCCGCCTTTGGCGGGCTACGGCCTCAGCGTCCACAAATACAAATGGTCGGGGAGAGAGGATTTGAACCTCCGGCCTCAGCGTCCCGAACGCTGCGCTCTAGCCAAACTGAGCTACTCCCCGACCTTTGAGGCGCTAATTGTAATAAACCCACCGCCGTCCTGTCAACGCCTACTTTGCCCGCGTCCTTGACACCCTGCGGAGCATATTTGATAATGATTTCCTTCCGGGAGGCTTTCTGTGCAGTTTATCACAACAACTCTTATGGCCATGGTGCCGTTACTTATCGCGGTTGACCCCGCCGCGTCGGTCGTGCTTTTTCTATCGCTCGCCGACGGGGTCGACGCCGCGACAAGGCGAAAGACCATCCGCCAGGCGGCCGTGACCGCCCTTGCGGTGAGCCTGGGGTTTGTCTTTCTCTCGGTGCCGATTTTCGCCCTGCTTGGCATCGACAAGGCCGATTTCCAGATCGGCGGAGGTCTCATCCTGGTGGTGCTCTCGCTTGCCGACCTCGTGACGGAAGGCACATCCCGCCGCCACAGAAACGAGTTCTTCGGTGTCGTTCCTATCGGCACGCCGCTTATCGCGGGCCCGGCTGTCCTGACTGCGCTTACGCTTCTTCAAGTCGAGTACGGGCGCCCTGTGACCGTTGCGGCGCTCCTTGCGACTCTTGCCATTGTCGTGGCATGCCTGGCCGCAAGCAGGCTCATTGCCGGAGTCGTCGGCGCGCCAGGCCTCAAGGCCGTGTCGAAAGTGATATCAATCCTTCTCGCCGGATTCGGCGTTCATCTTGTGCGCGTGGGCGTCATTGAGATAATGAGTGTCGTAGCGCAATGACACCTACGGACGCAAACGGATACTCTGGAGACCACAATTGAAAATCGTCGCGGAGAGAAAAGGCAACATTCACTGGCGCGCACTCGAAATAGACTCCCACCGCGTGTCACACCTCGCCATATACGACCATGTCATGCGCATCGGCCCTGCGCGTTTCAAGATGGGCGGCATTGCAGGCGTCAGCACCAACTACCAGCACCGCAACAAGGGCTACTCCCGCATCGTCATGGAGGACAGCGTCAAGTGGATGTATGACAATGGCTACGTCGTGTCGACGCTCCACGGCATCGAGTATTTCTACGAGAAATTCGACTTCGCCAACTGCATGGCGCAGGCTGTCGCAAAGGTCCGCACCCGAGACGCTGAGGTGGTCCTGAAGGAGAAGCACCCCTTCACCATACGCGCCGCAAAGGACTCGGACTTCGCGAAGGTTCTCAGACTCTACAACACCGCCAATGCCCTTCGCCCCCTCACCATAGCCAGAAAGACAGGCTCATGGAGGGGCATCCGGCATGGTTCCGCGTTTAAGCATCCAGGGTCATGCCATATCGTCGAACTCCGTGGGAAATTCGCCGGTTACTTCGTGTGCGACGACCTGCCTGAAATGACAACGGCGTGCGAGGTCGAGGTCACAGACGACCGCGCGGCTGTGGCCGTATTGGCATATCTCGTGCGCGAGGCGATAGCACGGCGCGACGGATACGTCAGCGTCCAACTCCCGCCGGACCATGCGTTTCTAGCGACACTGCGAAGGTTCGGCTGCGAGGTGACCATCACATACAAGAACACCGGCGGAATCATGGGCAGAATTATCAATCAGGATGCGCTCCTTGCCACTCTCGCCACTGAATACGCGAAACTCCGGAAGACGAACCTCAAGAACTCCGCCGCCGTCACGGTCGTCACCGAACTCGGCAAGACTCGCGTGGCCTGTCCCGGCGCCACGCGCAACTCGCACGGGCGCCTCAGCATTCCGGCAACGACGCTTTTTCAGGTGCTTGTGGGTTTTCGCACTGCGGCCGAAGCGCTTGTATCTCCGGGCGTGAAGGCCTCGTCCGGCGGGGAGAAGATACTCGCATTTCTTCGCCCCCAACAGGCACCATACATGTATTCCGTGGACTACTTCTGAGTGCGGACACCGTGTGCTCGTGAAACGGAGGCGGCTCTGGCAAGGGACTTCAGCAACTACCGCTCGGCCGAGACCGACTATGCCGCGCTGCATCGTGCAGTCGCATTCGGCAAGGCCGGGGGACGCATCATCTGGCAACCCCGCATAGGGTGCTGGTACGATGACAAGATCTTCTCCGGCGAGGGGCTCCCTGCCCCCTATGCAGGTATGTCGCCGGTCGAAGTCTACGAATCCCTCAACGTCTCCCCGCGGCTTTATCATTACAACGCGTGCTTTCGCGCCGTCGAGGACCCGAACGTGCGGTTTGAGGTGGAGCGGTTAAACGCCACCGACACGAAGCACACCATCGTCACTCCCATCGGTATCCAGACCGAGATCCTGCGCAGTTCGCCAAGCAGCCCCCATGAGCGCCACGTAAAGTGGCAGATATCGTCCGAGGACGAACTCAAGGTCGCCATATGGCGGGCCGAGAGGAGGACCTGGCAGTGGGACGAGGAGGCATTCAAGGCTGTTTCAGATGAATGGGGCAACCTCGGCGCGCCGACGATGTTTATGCCGCGCGTTAATATCCAGGACCTCTACATAAATACGATGGGGATAGAAAGCGCCGTCTTTGCGCTCTATGACTACCCCGACACGATGAAGGCGTACTTTCACGCGCTTGACGAGAGCCACGACCGCCTTATAGACCTCATTAATGAGTCACGCATAGAAATCATCAACTTCGGCGACAATGTCCACGCCGGCACGCTGCCTCCGAAACTCTTTGCCGAGTTTGTCCTGCCCGCGTACCAGCACAGGTGCCAGAGGCTCCACACGGCAGGGAAGTTTGTCCATGCGCATTGGGACGGCGACGTAAAGCCGCTACTGCCCTATGCCCAGGAAACCGGCCTTGACGGCATCGAAGCCATCACACCCGTCCCGCAGGGCGACGTCACTCTCGAAGAGGTGAAGGCAGCCTTGGGCGACCGGATGTATCTGATCGACGGACTCCCGGCGATATACTTCGACAAGACCTATTCGGTCGAGACGCTTGAGGAATGCACGAGGCGGATAATAGAACTCTTCGCGCCGAAACTCATCCTCGGCATCTCAGATGAGATATCCTCCACAGGCGACATCGAGCGAGTGAGACTCGTCAGCCGCATTGTTGACGAGTACAACGCGGGGTTGTAGCAGGGGACGGCCTTAATGCTTGTACCTGGCCTTGCCTGCTTGGACTTCACACAGCGACGTCCTGCGGAGCATTCTCAGATTTGAGACGGTCGAGAATGGCCTTGAGCTGCATTTGTCTCGGCTTCAACTCGGTCTCTATGGTTTGCCGGTTGATGTGCCAGGTGGGATAGCCGAGGGCTGCGATGAATGCGACGATCATGCAGAAGGCAAGCAGATTGCCTGTCCAGAAAGACGGTGCAAAGAGGATAAGTCGCCCGATAAAGACCACGACGGCCACCAACGCCGGCAATCCATACCACAACAGCGCGGTGCCCAGAAGTAGAATCTGATGCTCGACGCTGGCCAA
>CALMGO010000168.1 GCA_937863625.1 uncultured bacterium | reverse complement strand
CGCATCAAGAAACTGACGCCGGCAGTGCCGGTGATACTCGTGACCGCGGTGGCGAGCGAAACGGGGATAGAGTTTGACGCGGCGACCCAGGAGGAGCGCTCATGGGTCAAGGCCGACGCGGTGCTGGCCAAACCGGTGCGATTTGAGCAACTGCTTGCGGAAGTCCGGAGGCTGCTGAAAGGATAGAGACGTGGACACTCTCAAGGTTCTGGTGGTCGACGACGAGGTGGGCATGAGGCGCGGGGTGGCGCGCGCGCTGGGAGATTACAGGTTCAGCCTGAAGGACGTAAACGGCGAGGTGGGCTTTGCGGTGGAGCAGGCCGAAAGCGGCGAGCAGGCGATTGACATGATTACGGATTCGGCGCCGGATATTCTGCTTCTTGACCACAAACTCGGCGGGATGTCGGGGCTCGAGGTCCTGGAACGGGTGAGCACGGTTGAGAACGGGATGATGGTGATCATGATCACGGCGTATGCGTCTCTCGAGACGGCGGTGACCGCGATAAAGAAGGGCGCGTACGACTTTCTGGCAAAGCCGTTCACGCCTGAGGAACTAAAAAGCACTGTGCGCAAGGCCGCCGGAAGCCTGATTCTGGCGCGGGAGGCCAGGCGGCTCGCGCAGGAAAAGCGGCAAGTGCGTTTTCAGTTCATAAGCGTCCTCGCGCACGAACTAAAGGCACCGCTTGCTGCGATAGAAGGCTACCTTCATATCATAAAGGACCACGCCGCAGGCGATGACGCGAAGGTGTACGACCACATGCTCGACCGCAGCCTTATCCGCGCCGAGTACATGCGCAAGATGATAGCGGACCTCCTGGACCTCACAAGGATAGAAAGCGGAAAGAAGCAGCGCGAACTCTGCGAGGTGGACCTTGTCGACGTGGCGCGCGCGGCGATCGAGACGGCGGCTCCGCAGGCGGCGGAACGCAAGATAACAGTGGAACTTCACGCGAAGGGGGCCGCGGCCATCAGCGCCGACAGGGGCGAGATGGAGATCATCTTCAACAATCTCGTTTCCAACGCAGTCAAGTACAACCGCGACGGCGGGCGAGTGGACGTGACAATCTCCGACGCCGCCGACCAGGCCGTCGTGAGCGTCACCGACACCGGAATAGGCATGACGCAGGAAGAGACCGAGCGGCTCTTTGCCGAATTTGTGCGGATTAAGAATGATAAGACGAGAAACATCCTCGGAAGCGGCCTGGGCCTCAGCATCGTAAAGAAACTGGCACACCTCTACGGCGGAGACGTCAGCGTAAAAAGCGAAAGCGACGTCGGGAGCACTTTCACAGTGACGCTGGCAAAGGCCGTCGAGGGCACCCCTGCCGATACGAAGGATTCCGGTGCGTCGCCGCAAGCGGAAGGCGCGCGGAGCCGGAAGTGAACCGCAGCGAGGTAATCGAGACTCTCCGCGAAGACGCCCCCGGTGCGCTTGCGGAGTTGTGGCGCCGTGCGGACGAGGTCCGCAGGACAGGCGTCGGAGATGACGTGCACCTCAGGGGTCTTGTCGAGATATCCAATCACTGCGTGCGCGGCTGCGCGTATTGCGGGCTGAGGGCGGGGAACGGCAAGTTGAGGCGATACCGCCTCGGAGAGCGGGAGATACTCTCTGCGGCTGAAGAAGCCGTGCGCCTTGGTTACGGCACGATTGTCATGCAGGCGGGAGAGGATTACGGAATCGAGGCCGGCTGGTTCTCCGGAGTCATTGAACGGATTAAAGGTGAAACTCCTCTTGCGGTTACGCTGTCTCTTGGAGAGCGGGGCGCAGACGAACTCGCCATGTGGCGGCAAAGCGGCGCCGACAGGTATCTTTTGAGATTTGAGACGTCAAATCGCGAACTCTATGACCGGATACACCCCGGGCTTAAAGGGCGACCGAGCGACCGCATGGCGATTCTCGGCATGCTGAGAGACCTCGGATACGAGACGGGAAGCGGAGTGATGATAGGAATCCCGGGGCAGACATACGATGATCTGGCCGATGACATCATGGCCTTTGGCGAACTTGAACTGGACATGGTGGGCGTGGGGCCGTGGATAGCAAACGTGGACACACCGCTCGGGAAGGGCG
>CALMGO010000167.1 GCA_937863625.1 uncultured bacterium | reverse complement strand
TCAAGTCCAGTAGCGCCCACCATGATATTCCCGTTCCCCCCCTACTCTTTGTAAATCCTTGTCACGCGTTTTGAGACGCCGCAGGTGAGGGTGTAGGGGATGGTGTCGATGAGGCAGGCGAGGTTTTCGACGCTGTTGGGGGCTTTGGGGTCGCGGGAAAAGAGGACGGCTTTGTCGCCGGGCCGGACATCCGGGATGGCGGTGACGTCGACCGAGGTGAGGTCCATGGATACGCGGCCTATAACGGGGGCGGCTTTGCCGCGAATGGTGACGACGGCCTTATCGGAAAAACGCCGGTCATAGCCGTCGGCGTATCCGGCGGAAATCACCGCGAGTCGGGAGTCGACGGCGAGCGTGTGAGTGCGCCCGTAACCGACGGTCGAGCCGGCAGGGTGCGTCTCGACGTGAACGACACGGGCGGCAAACTCCATGACGGGCTTCAACTCCAACCGAGGCGCGCAACACGGCGCGGGGTGCAGGCCGTAAAGGGCAAGGCCGGGGCGCAGAGTGTTATAGTGGGACTCGGGAACGGCCATACAAGCGGCGCTGGCGGCGGCGTGCTGGTACTTAAACTTTACACCCATGCCTGCAAGCGTGGCGATGACGCGGTTAAACTCCTCAACCTGGTGAAGCGTAAACTCGTCCTCGGGCAGGTCACTCGTCGCGAAATGCGTGAAAATCCCTTCGAGGGCAAGGTTGGGGAATATCGAAATCCGCTCCACGGACGAGACGGCGCGCGCGGCGGGTATGCCGAGGCGGCTCATGCCGGTGTCGATTTTGATATGGACGGGGGTGACAGCGCCCCTTTCACAAGCGGCGGCATCAAGGGCGGCGGCAAAGTCCACGGACGAGACGGACGCAACGAGGTTGTAGGAGATGATGTCGGGGCAGTCGGCGGCGGTATGGGCCCCCATAAGAAGAAGGGGCGCCTCAATGCCCGCAGCCCTAAGCGCCGCACCCTCCGCGACGGTCGCTACCGCAAGCATCGTGACGCCCTTTTCAACAAGAACTTTTGCGATTCTCTCGGCGCCGTGGCCATAGGCGTCGGCCTTAACGACGGCGATGACGAACCGCCGGGGCTGTCCTGTCCAGACGGCATCGAGATTGTGTGCCAGGGCGGAGAGGTCTATCTCGGCCCAGGCGCTGTGCGAGCTGACGGTCATGACGATATCCGGGGACAGCGTGTCAGTAACAGGGGTAGTATCGGCGGTTGGAGGGGGGCGGCTTTACACGCAGGGGCTAAGAGCCTATCCTGATAACCCTCGTGAACGGCGCTGCCAGCGCCCGCGCGGCGCCTGTCAGGAACGATGACGAAGGCGTGTTCGAGACACATCGACGGGAATTGACGCGCTGCGGCAGGCGCGTGGTCGCTACAGCCCGAGGGGACGCCAGCGATCTGCGGCGCACCACTGCGTCGCTCGTCGTCACCGATGCTCCGGGCATCGCCTCCTCAATCGCTTCTTGCGCTGCTTGCAGCTCAAGGCGTCGCCGCCACGATGGTTATCAGGACAGACTCTAAAGAGCACAGACGCGGTTTCTGCCGCGCTGTTTGGCGGCGTACATGGCCTGGTCGACGCGGTGGAGAAATGAACTCATGTCGTCGGATTTTTCGTTAAACGAGGTGAGGCCGACGCTTATGGTGAATCCGCATTCAGGATAGCGGTCCTTGAGACGGCCACCGAGGCGCTCGGCGAGTTTGCGGACGCGTTCGCCGTAGATGCCGGAAGATTCCATGCCGGTTTCGGGGAGTATGACGAGAAACTCCTCGCCACCGAAACGGCCGGCGATATCGATATTACGGCTGGTTTTCTTGAGGAGGCGCCCGAAACTTCTCAGGACGCGGTCACCGGCCTGGTGGCCGTACTTGTCGTTAAAGACCTTGAAGCGGTCGATATCGACCATCGCAAGCGAGAGGGGCAGTTTGTAACGCTCGCTGCGGTAGATTTCGTTCTGGAGGAGGTGGATGATGTGTCTGCGGTTGCAGAGGCCGGTCAACACGTCGGTCTCGGCCATGGTTTTGAGGCGCTGGGCGTGTTCATAGAGGACCGCATTTTCAAAAGCGAGACCCGCCTCCTCGACAAGCACGGAAAGACTCACGAGGTCGGCGGCGGTCAAGGGGCGCTTTGAAATGTGATTATCGGCAAAGACGAGGCCGACGACGCGCTTTGCGGCGGAGAGAGGCGCGATAACCGCCTCCTGGGAGTCCATAGCGGCAAGGAGGCCGTCCTCGCCCTCCCCTGCAAAAAGCAACGAGGGTCTCTGCTTGAGGAGTATGTTCGAAAGCGGCGAATCGGGTTCGGGCGCGGGGAGCGAGATTTCGGAGACGTCGGCCGGGATAGACGTGATGTCCGCGACGGCCATGCCTTTGAGAGCGCCGGTTTCGGTCTCGATGTCGAAGAAAGCCGAGCGCTCAAAGGCGAGGCCCTTGCACACGGCGTCCATGAGGACATTGACGACGTCGACCTTGTTGTGTGTGTGCCGGGCGCGCTGCATGAGAATGCCGACGGCCTCGACCTCGCGTGTTTTTCTGGCGAGACGACCCTCGATGTCGCGGTGAAGGGTGTGAATGCGGCCAAGTTCGGCGGCGGTCATGGCAAGAGTGCGTCGGATGTCTTCGCCATCCGGGACGGTGACGCCG
>CALMGO010000166.1 GCA_937863625.1 uncultured bacterium | reverse complement strand
TCCCGCGCGGCTTCTTCGGTCGTCGAGACAGTCATGCTGCCCGGGAGCAGTCTTTTTGTCGCAATCTCGTGCGTCGGAGAGTACACCGTAGAGATGGCAGTTTTTGACCGGATGGCAGCCTTCACATGCCACGGCACCTCGTACTCGACAGATTCGCTCCTTGGCAAAATGTAATCAACCCGAGCTCCGTCCGACGGCAGAAGCGCCTCATACACGAGCCGTACCTTTTGCGTGCCGCCTGCCTCGACCGGGAAGACGCTCGACCGGACGAGGTTGTAACCGAGAAATTCGAGCATGGCAGGGTCGCGCATTTTGGAGACGATGGACTGGTATATCCGCCGTGACTCCTCCTTCGGCAGGAGTTGGGCCGTCGGCTCGGCGCCTGCTCCCTGGAACGTGAATCCCTTTACCACCGCCCCGTCCGGCACCGGCATTATTATCTCCGCTTCGAGGCGGCCGCGGTTCCTATTCCTGAGGCTCACGTCCATCGTCGTCGTGGAAGCCTGTTCGAGTATCTCCACGGCGACGTCGACGCCGGTTACCTCAACGCGCCCCCCGCTGTCTCGCGCGAAGACTCTCGCCTGCGGCACTATGACGTTTGAAGCGAATTCTCTGTAGGGATTGACTACGACCTGCGCTTCCGCCGCCGTCGCGAGGACAAACGCCGCCAGCGCGGTGAAGACCATCAAGTGTATGCACCTTCTCATCGCAAACCTCCCATTTACTCGTTGGAGAGACCGGAGGCACGAGAGAGGCGCTTTACCGCCGCTTCGTGTCCCCGGTTTCCTGCCGCTTTGCCTGGGGTCGTTCTGGGTCACTTGGTTTCTTCTTTGTAGGTGATATTTTTCGTCCGGGCCTGTTCACGCAGGGCGTCGACCACGGCCGTGTCAAAAGCGTCCCTGGGGCCGGAGTCTTTTTCCATTGCCTCTCGGATATACTGCGAGCGCTTTGCGGAGAGGTCCTCGATTTCGCTATGTACCTTATCGCGTTCGGCCTGCTTGGCCGCGAGGTACCTGGTCTGCTCTTCGGTATTCATCGACTGCATCTCGGACGGCAGTTCATCTTTATCCATGTCCGTAATATTCACTTCGCGGTTGGTGACGGCGGACACGAGGTCCTGGGTACCGGCCCTCTCGGATTTTGACGAAAAAGACGCCCTGTCGGCGGCCACAGCCTTTGACTCAGGAGCTGCCGCTTCTGTGTTCAGCGCGCGCGCACGAACCTGCTCGGCCTGGGTGCCGTACACGACGACGGTTTTGACGAGGGCGGCATTGAGCTCGGCGAGCCTTTCGTCATAAGGCGTCGGGATTTCCTGGACGCCTCCGTCCTGTGCTATCTGGAAGTACCTGCCTTCGGCGAGGCGGGCCACCTCTCGCCACACCTTTGCGGTGTCCTCGTTGCCGCCGCAGAGGACGGTATTTATGTATATCCCCTTCTCAATCGCCGCCTTGGCCAGTTCGGCGTATTTGGGCGTGTCGGTGTACTCGTCGTGCGGGGGATAGTCGCCGACGAGGTAGATGATCTTGAGCGTGGAGTCGTCGCTCGACCACGAGAGGCTGTTTACGGCGTCGTAGAGCCCCTTATTGACGTGCTCGGGCCCGTCGCCGCCGCCATTGGCCTGAAACGCCATCAAGTCCGAATGCACCTGGTCGATATTGTCCGTCATCTGAGTAACTTTCGTCACGTACTCGTCGCCCTTATCGCGATATCCGACCAGCGCCATTCTCACCCGGGGGCGCGGCTCGCCGAGGACGATCTGGTTGGCGATGTACCATATCTTCGCCTTGGCGCCGGCGATGAGCCCGCCCATCGATCCGGTGGTGTCGAGGACGAACGCCACCTCGACTTTCGGCGCAGCCTTTTCCGCGACGTCCTGGGCCGCCGCCCATGCTGACGCCATTATGATTGCCATTACCAACATTCCGACGCGTTTCATATGTCACCTCCGGTAGAGTGTTTGATGCTGCTATATCTTTTGTAGCACAAAGACCCCCATTTGTTCGTAAAGGCCTTGTAACAATCTGTTTATTCACGGAGAAAGGGTAAAAGATGGTGACGACGGGGAAAGGCGGAACCCGGGTCGACGCTACGATGGGTCCATTACCCTCCCTGTAAGGCAGGGGGAGGAATTGTGATGGCAAATAGCGAAACGAGGCACGGCGCGGGGAGTATCTGCGGGTAATCCTGGATATTATTCGGACTCGACCTTTTCGGCCTCCTGCAACCGCTTCTGATAGGCCTCGTAATCGCCGGTGATGAGCATTGCGATTTTGGCGGATTCCCTGCAGGATTGAGCCGCCTCTGCAATGGCCTGCAACTGGCCGGCAGGGTCGAGATGGCCGCTGTATGCCTGCGTATCGTAAAAGGCCTGTTCGGCCGTGATCCAGGCAAGCGCCTCCTGGGTGTCGCCTGCGATGAGCGCGAGCCTGGCGAGCAGTCTCATGTGTTTCGGCGCGTCCTGCACGGCGTCCGGCCTGAAGAGTATCGGCATGTCACGGAGACGGGGGCTCTTTGAAACGAAGCCTTTCTCGGTGTCGTAAATTCTCTGCGCGACGCGAGCGGCTTTGAGCGCTTCACCCACCTGCCCCATCGCGAGGCGCGCCTCGGCGATGGACACGTATTGCGCTATCCTATCGT
>CALMGO010000165.1 GCA_937863625.1 uncultured bacterium | reverse complement strand
GACGAGGAATCGTCATCCCTGGGGATCTTTGTTCTTCTGTGCGGCCCTTCTGTGGAAGATGTCAAGCAGGCGGGCGAGTTCGGCGACGGGGTTCTCGTGGCGGTCGACGCGCAGGTCGAGGTAAGGATAGAGTTCGTCGCGGCTTATCCTGACGACGGCGGATTCGCAGGCCGCATGGTCGTCGCACTTTGCCGCGCCCGTGGCAAGCGCGTCCACGAGCCTCTGCGCCAGTTCTCCCTGGGCATTCTGGAAGGCCGATGCGCATAGTTTTACGATGTCTTCCGATGGCAGCCCGCACCCGGCCACGGCGAAATTCTCGCCTTGTTCGGAGCCGCAGTAGGGGCTCATTTCGGAGCCGGTAAACACGGCGGTCCTCCCGGTGACGTCGACAACGACCATCTGGCGGTGCTGCTTGAGGGGGTCTCCGGACATGACCTTTTCGATAACTTCCTCCGCAGGGACCGCTTCCCTCAGAAGCTTCATCCCGGTGATCCCGAAGAAGGGGCTGGTGTATCCCTGGACGGCGATCGCGCCGGAGTGGGCGCCGGTAAACGGGACGTTCTTGCCGACGGAAAGCGAGCTTGAAGCTATGGCTATGCCGAACTCGCCTGCCTTAAGATCGGCGGCTACGATCGTGCAGATTGTCTCCTGGAGTTTCAGGACACACCCCCTGAGAACACTGTCCGTCCGGGCTTTCGGCGAAAGCGCTGCGAGACGCGCTGGACACGGACTTCGCCCGGCTGCGAAGTCCTCGTCGGCTCTTTCTCAGCCGGTGACCCGCTCACATAATATCAAGGACGGCTCCCGGCGGCAAAGAAATTTGATTGACTCGGTTTGAAGGCAACCTACAATCGCCGCAGAGGGCGTTGGCGCCGAGGACCTGTTTGCGGTCAGGCGGCGAGGCTTTCACTGAAAGCCGGATGTTTCCGGTAAGATGGCCTTTCGATACCTGCGTGAAGCGTTGGCATAAGGAGGAATGGGGATGCGTTCACGTGTACTGATGATGATTGCGATTCTGGTTGTAGCGTTCTTTGCGGTGGGCTGCGCGTCGATGCAGACCAAGGCGATGAACATGAAATTGAAACAGATGGCGCGGACTGAAGGGACGCTTGAGGATTACAGGGTGGCCGCGCCCGACCAGTTGACCGTGGAGGTCAAGGGGTGGCCGGAGTACACGCGCACGCAGACCGTGCGTCCCGACGGCAGAATAACGATTCCCGACATAGGCGACATTATGGTGCAGGGGCTGACCATTCCGGAGATAACGGCCGCTGCCAACGAGAAGTTGCAGAACGTCTTAAGCGAGCCTAGTGTGACCGTGACGCTCGTCGCGTCGACGTCCAAGGCCGTGTACGTGCTGGGAGAAGTGAAGCGTCCGGGCATACAGCCTTACTACGGTGACATGAGACTCATCGATGCGGTATCGATGGCGCAGGGGGTGAGCTTCTACGGCGACTGGAGGCTGGTAACTCTCACGCGCGAGAGTGTGGACGGGGTGCCGGATGTGTTCGTGATAGACCTGCGCAAACTCGTCGACAAGGGTCGCGGCGAACAGAACGTCATACTCAAAGAAGGCGATATCATATACATTCCGCCGACGGGCTTCGCCAAGGTTGGATATGCGTTTGATCAGCTGCTCTTCCCGTTCCGTTCGGTGCTCAGCGGGCTTGTCACGTACGGTGGCGTAAGGTCGGCTTTGAACGATTAGCGGGGTCGGGCGACACGGCGGCGCCGGCGTATCAGGCTCCCGGCTGTAACCGGAGTGCCGTGTGAGACTGTCCCGGCCCGCGCGGACGGGACAGCTATGCGGATACTTTATATATCTCAGTATTTTCCGCCGGAGATGGGCGCGCCTGCGGCGCGTGTGCATGAGCTTTCGCGCGCGTGGGCGGCCCGCGGGCACTCCGTAACGGTGCTGACCGCGTTTCCACACCATCCGACAGGAGTCATTCCACCGCAATATCGCGGCATGCGTCTTCTTCGCGAGCGCCTTGACGGGATAGACGTTCTGCGCACTTGGGTGTACGCGACCGCGAACAAGGGATTTCTCAAGCGTACGCTGTCTTACATATCTTTCATGCTCTCAGCGATATTCTTGGGCTGGCCGTCTCTTGGAAAGAAGTACGACGTGGTGATTGCGACGTCGCCGCAGTTCTTCGTGGCGATAGCGGGATTCAAGATTGCTGCGCTTTTAAGAGTCCCGTTTGTCTTTGAGGTCAGAGACCTGTGGCCCGCGTCAATCGAGGCCGTGGGTGCGATAAAGGACAGGCGCATCATCGCATTCCTGGGAAAAATCGAGATGATGCTCTACCGCCGCGCGCGGCTCATTGTGGCGGTGGCCGACAGCACCGTGGATATCTTGACGCGGCGCGGTATCCCGGCGTCTAAAATAGCCGTTGTAAAAAACGGCGTTGACCTGGTTCGCTTCGCCCCTGGCGCGCGCGAGAATGAGGTGCGCGAAGAGTACGGCCTTGGCGGCAAGTTTGTCGTCTCATACATAGGCACGATGGGGTTGGCGCATGGGCTCGATGTCGTGCTTGAGGCGGCCGGACTTACCAGG
>CALMGO010000164.1 GCA_937863625.1 uncultured bacterium | reverse complement strand
TTTATGACCGACCCTCCCGGATCGCGCCCGTACCCCCACGCCGGAATCCCCACAAGCCCCATGTTGCGGTGGAGCTGCAGTTCTCCGCTCATGTACACCCCCGGCGGCACAAATACCGCCCCCCGCGCCTCCCCCGCCAGGTCGAGCGCCTTCTGAATCGCCTGCGTGTCGTCAGTCTTCCCGTCGCCCTTCGCGCCAAATTCCCTCACGTTAAGAAACGTCTCGTTCATTGCCTTTCCCTCTCCCGCGCTCTCGCGCCCCGTGCCGCCAAATGCCAGCCACATCCCGCCGACTGCCGCGCTTCTGGCCATGTCCCTGCGGCTGATGTCTTTGCCCGTTTCCTCGTGCATGAATTGTCTCCTTTGTCTCGTTTGCGACACTTGCCACATTTTATGCCTCGCCGTTCTCCCCCGCACGTTATTTCCCGCCGCCGTCCACGGCAAATTTCTCTCTCCACCCGAGGCGCTCCTTTGCTGTATAATGTCCCCGGCGCGTTTTCCCGGGAACCTTTCGCCCTCTCGCGCGACAAATAGAGGTATAGCCTATGAATCAGGCTCTCGACGACTTCCTCACAAAAGCGGGAGACTCTCCTGTGCTCGTAAGCGCTTGCCTCCTCGGACTTGCCACCCGCTACGATGGCGATTCGAAAGCCGACGCAGACATGGTCGCTCATGCCGCATCAGTCCGCCTCATTCCGGTCTGCCCCGAGCAACTCGGCGGCCTCTCCACCCCCCGTCCAAAATCGTCTCTCTCCGGCGGCGACGGGTCAAAGGTGCTCACCGCCTCCGCCAAGGTCAAAAGCGAATCCGGCAAGGACGTCACCGAAAATTTCCTCCGTGGCGCCCGCGTCGTCGCCGCCCTCGCCAAAATCACCGGCGCGCGTTTCGCCATCCTGAAGGACAAGAGCCCCTCTTGTGGCGTCACAAAGACCAATATCGATTTCCAGACGGCAGACGGCCCTGGTGTCGCCGCCGCTGTCCTCAAGTCATTGAAAATCGAGATATTCGTACTGCCATGACTCGTTTAGAAGGGAGGACATCATGAATGCCCGCGTTCCAGCACTCGTGCTTCTCATCCTCGTAGCCCTGTCGTCCGCCGCCCTTGCGGAGGATGCTTCCTCTGTCGCCCTCACCGTCTACAACGACGGCGACGCCATAGTCCGCGAGACGCGCACTATCGACGTCCCCGCCGGCATCGGCGAGGTGCGCTTCGAGGACGTCGCCGCCACCATCGACCCCACTACTGTCAAGTTCCGCTCACTCACTGACCCCGAAGGCACCGCCGTCATCGAGCAGAACTACGAGTACGACCTCGTCTCCGCGGATAAGTTGCTTGAGAAGTACCTCGGTCAGAAGGTCGAGATCGTCACACAGGACGGCGCCACTTTTACCGGCATGCTGATGAGTTTTGACCAACGCCAACTGGTGATCCAGGAGTCCGGCAACGTCCTTCGCATCATCGGCCGCCCGGACAATGTCAAAAACATCACCTGCATCGGCCTGCCCGAAGGCCTCATCATAAAGCCGACTCTCATGTGGCTCCTCCAGTCCGCCGCAGGCGGCTCGCAGTCCGTCGAGGTCGCCTACGGCGCTGGCGGCTGCGGCTGGCGCGCCGACTACACCGCCGTCTTAAACGATGATGACACTGCGCTCGACCTCTCCGGCTGGGTCACTCTCACCAACAACTCCGGCAAGACATACGACGACGCCTCCCTCAAACTCATGGCCGGTGAAGTCCATCGCGCCGACATAGGCTTTGGCGGCGGCAGGGGAGGGGCTCTCGAACTTTCCGAGATGAAGCGTGCACAAGCCGCCTTCCAGGAAAAGTCCTTCGCCGAGTACCACCTCTACACGCTCCCTCGCCGCACCACCATAAAGGACCGCCAGATCAAACAAATCGAGCTCCTCTCTGCCGCGTCCGTCCCCGTCAAAAAGGAATACCTCTTCGACCCCCTCCGCGACCTGAGCCCCTACTGGTCCGGCCCCATGATGGATGAAAACTTCTCCGTCGGCGAAAAGGGCAAGACCCAGGTCTTCATCATCTTCAAGAATGACAAAGCCTCCAACCTCGGCATGCCCCTTCCCGCAGGCCGCATGCGCCTCTTCAAGATGGATGCAGGAGACATGGAGTTTGTCGGGGAGGACAATATCGAGCATACGCCCAAGGATGAAAAGTTGGAACTCCTCATGGGCAACGCCTTCGACATCGCCGGTGAGAGGACCCGCACCAACTTCGTCTCCGGCCGCGGCGCCCGTTGGATGGAGGAGTTCTTCGAAATAAAAGTCCGCAATCACAAAGACCAGCCCATCACCGTAAACGCCCGTGAGCATCTCTTCCGTTGGGTCAACTGGAAACTCACCTCCTGGAACCACGACTACGAGAAACTCGACGCCCAGACCATCCAGTTCCCCATCACAAACTGGTCGCCTTCGGCATCCGCCCGACCGCGCCGGAAACTGGCTTCGGCTATATCGAATACGG
>CALMGO010000163.1 GCA_937863625.1 uncultured bacterium | reverse complement strand
GGGTCGAGCGTGTAGCCGAAGGCAGAGATCACCGACGTATCGCTCTTTTTATTCGACAGCAGCGTCAGCCTCCCTACACCGTCTGTAGAGTACTCCGTATACGAACCGTTGCCGAGAAGCGTCTTTGTGACTGCCCCTGCATCATCGAAGGAATACACCGCGCGGTTCGAGGCTCCTTCCTTTATAAGCGTCATTGCGCCTCTGGCATCATAGAAATACGTGATATCATCCCCGTCGGGGCGATCCAGAAGTGTCCTTGCCCCTGTTTTATCGTAGAAATATGCGATTTCTTTGGGTGTGGCGTACTTGGCGTCTGAGACCTGGGTAAGCCTCCCGCCGTCGTCGTAAAGGTAAGAATTATCCGTATTGGCGTCCACTACGCGGGTCCTGCGGCCCCCGTCGTCAAAAGAGTAGACCACCGTCGACGCGTCAGGATACGTCTTTAACGTCATGGCCCCTACAGGGGAATAGGCCAGGACGATAGTATCGCTGTTTGGAGTAGTCTTTGCAGTCATCCGCCCAGCCGCGTCAAAGGCGTAGGTCTCCACGTCACTATTGGGATAGGTAAGACTTGTCATGCGCCCCATGGTGTCATAGGCAAAGACAGTTGTGTGGCTTGACGCGTCCGTTAGCGCCGTACGGCGGCCGCCGTCGTCATAGGAGAAGACAGAATCGGTCAAATGTGTGCCCCCCAATGGCCGAGTTGGCGGGAGTATATGCGGGGTTGGCGGGGTATTCAAGATGAAAATCGGGGATCGGGCAATGGGAAATAGGAAAAGGCCCGCTGGGGTAAGCAACGGGCCTTTAGAATTTATGGCGAGGCCGAGGGGATTCGAACCCCCAACCCCTGGATCGACAGTCCAGTACTCTGACCAGTTGAGCTACGGCCCCGCCTATAAATCAAAAAAGTGGCGCAAAGAACGCTTGCACGTCATAATGGTGGGCAGTACTGGACTCGAACCAGTGACCTCCTGCTTGTAAGGCAGGCGCTCTAGCCAACTGAGCTAACCGCCCATCAGTGGGGAATTATACAATGGGGGGCGGGGCTGTCAAACCAAATCATCCGCGGGAAGAGCGCGGGGGAAGCAGTAGCGAAAAGGCATTCCAGGCGACACCGAGGCGGCAGAATAGTCCATAGAGAGGCCGCGGAGGCATCAGCGGTCGAAAAAGGGGGTCAGTCATGCCCGAAGACAAAGGAAAACGGAAAACCGGGCATTCAGGCGGGGACGAGCGGCGCCGAGCCAAAGCGGCGGGCAACATCGGAAAAGTCGGCAGTGAACATTCGCAGGGAAGCGAGACACGGCAAATCATCGCATGGATGATCGAGACGCAGCGGCTCGAAACGCTCGGGCAACTGGCACGCGGAGTGGCGCACGACTACAACAACTGCCTTGCAGGGGTGCTGGGTTACGCGACGCTCCTGAAGGAAATGCTGTCAGGCAACAGCGAGGGGTTCGGGTATGCGGCGGCGATCGAAAAGTCGGCCAGGCACGCGGCGGACGTAACTGCGAAACTGCTGTCTTTTGCGCGAAGGGAGTCGTCGGAGCGGGAGCCGGTGATAGTGAATTTCATCGTGGAGGAGTCGGTCGGGCTCGCGACACTCTCGGCGAGGACGCCGATAGAAGCAGACCTGTCGCGAAACATCCCGCCGGTAACCGCATCACCGGGGCAGTTGCAGCAGGCTGTCGTTAACTTGCTTCTGGCGGCTGAGAACATTGCGGGCACAGACGGAAAAGTATCGGTATCAACCCGGTTTAGAGCCGGGACGAAGGACGACGGCGGCGAGGGTACAGGCGAAGCGGTCGTGATAACGGTGCGCACCGGCGATAGCGCAGGTGAGACTCGTGGCGAGGCGGTGAGCCTCTCCTCACTCAAAAGCGACGCCGGCGAAAGCGCGAAGATAAGGCTGAGCCTTCTGGCGGCATGCGAGATCGTAAAGGCGCATGGAGGAGATATTCTATTTCAGGCGTCAAAGGGCGAAGGCGGGACCTACACGATGCTCATCCCTGCGATGCCGAGCGAGTTGGCGGCACAGGGGCGACGAGAAGAACCTCTCAAAAGCGAGCCGGCCCCCGGCGGCGGCATGGTGCTCGTGGTGGACGATGACGGCATAGTCAGGCAGTTGGTAGCACGCGTATTGGCAAAGAGCGGGTATCGCGTGGAGGAGGCGGCGGACGCAGAGCGCGGCGAGGAGATGCTCCTGAAGACCGCGGGGGAATTGTCAGCGATTATTCTCGACATGAGGATGCCGGGGAGGCCGGGGGCGGACTTTTATCGGCGGATACGGGACATAGCGGGGCAAGTGCCGGTGGTGATATGCACCGGGTTTTCCCAGGAGTCCGAAGTCACGCGCATCCTGTCGGAGCCCAACGTTACACTCCTGACAAAGCCTTTCACGTCGCAGGAACTGGTACAGGCGGTGTCGCAGGCGGTGTCGCTCCGCTGCAAATAAGCGCAAAAAAACAAGGCGGAAAGCGGCCTCAAGCGGCGTGTGCTGATGGGGGAAGCGTTTTTCCTTGAAGGCGGTGCAAACATCCATATCATATATGACCCGCCCTACATCTGCCAGGGGAACCTTCCGGTCATCGGGGGAGTGAGTGCCGAAGCGCACCGACATAGAACGGATTCTCTTGATCGGCTCGGGCCCTATAATCATAGGGCAGGCCTGCGAATTTGACTATTCCGGCACGCAGGCGTGCAAGGCGCTTGCCGAAGAGGGCTACAAGGTAATCCTCGTCAACTCCAATCCCGCCACCATCATGACCGACCCCGAGACGGCCTACCGCACCTACGTGGAGCCGATCACCCCTGAGGTCGTCGCCGAAATCATACGAGTCGAGCGCCCCGATGCGCTTTTGCCGACCGTCGGAGGGCAAACGGGGCTCAATACCGCGATGGCCGTCTACGAGATGGGCATACTCGACAAGTACGGCGTGGAGATGATTGGGGCCAAGCCCGAGGCGATCGCCAAGGCGGAGGACAGGGAGTTATTCAAGAACGCGATGCTCAAGATAGGTCTCGACCTGCCCAAAAGCGTGCTGGCGCGCACGATGGAAGAGGCGCGCGCCGCGCGGGAAGAGGTGGGACTGCCGTGCGTTATACGTCCCGCGTACACGCTGGGAGGCACGGGCGGCGGGATAGCGTACAACGTGGAGGAATTTGAAGAACTCTGCGGCCGGGGCATTGAGGCATCGATGATACACGAGGTGCTTCTGGAGGAGTACTGCGGCGGCTCAAGATCGACGAACTTCCCCAACTGTTCAACATCCTCAAGGGCGAGATGTCGATTGTGGGGCCGCGCCCTGAAGATCCGAGCATAGTCGACAGGTTCTACCGGCCGGAGCACTACCTGACACTGACCGTCCTTCCGGGACTGACGAGCCCGGGCACCCTCTTTTATTTCACTCGTGGTGAAAGGCTGTTGGTCGGCGACGATCCGGAAAAGGAGTATGTGGATCTGCTGCTGCCCGACAAGCTGGCTCTGGACTCCGCCT
>CALMGO010000162.1 GCA_937863625.1 uncultured bacterium | reverse complement strand
CGACACCCTCTCCCGACTCCCTCCACAGGCGGGTGAAGGTCGGGACGTTTCGCACAGGCGGGCAAAAGTCGGGACAGGTGACAGTAGAGCAGTGGAGCAGTAGAGAAAACCAGAAAAGCAGAGGCAACATCTCCCTACTTCGCTGAACAACAGTCTGTTCAGCTACGAAGGGCAGGCCCTGCTTCGCCACAGGGGCTACGAAGGACCCTGTAGCGAATGCAGAATGATGAATCCTGTTCCTGAGGTGCGGGACTTGCAGGCGAATGCGTTCTCACGATAATACCGCGTCATGAACCATTTTTCACATCCAACAGCGGCCAAGCGCTACGCACGTGCGCGCCCCTTGCACGCAGACGTCGTCATCGAGCGCATCGCCAAGTACCTCAAACTCCAGAACCCGATGCGGCTGGCGCTCGATGTCGGATGCGGCACCGGGATATCGACGGTGGCGCTTAAGGAAATCTCCGCGCGTGTGGTCGGGGTCGACACGAGCGCGGAGATGCTGGCACATGCACAGCGCGAGGGCTCGGTCGAGTACATACGCGCCGCTGCCGAGGCGCTGCCGTTTTGCGACGGCACGTTCAAACTCGCGACGGTCTCAAGCGCATTTCACTGGTTCGAGAGGGAGAGGTTTCTCTTTGAGATATCGCGCGTACTCACGAGGCGCGGCTGGCTCGTGGTATACAACAACGCATTTCAGGCGAGGATGCAGGAGAACGACGCATTTCATGAGGCATTTCGCGCGCTGTATCCAAAGCGCTATCCAACGCCGATTCGAGACTGGCGGCCGGTGACGCGCGAAGGCGTCGTGGAGTACGGCTTTGACCTTCTCCACGAGGAGAAATACACAAACGACGTGACCTTCACGCCGGGGGAACTCGTCGACTACCTCTCGACGCAGTCCAATATCATCGCAGCCGTCGAAGGCGGAGGCGAGCGGCTCGACTCCGTTCGCGAGTGGCTCACCGCGACGTTCACGCCCTTCTTCACCGGGGCGACGGCGACATTTGAATTCGGCGGGCTTATAACATTTCTTCGCAAGCGCCCCCTTGCCTAATCCCGCGCCGTCTGCACTATTGACACACATAAACACGCTCACTCGGAGGATTCACAAATGGCACAGTCACGTTCCCGCCGCACCTCAAAGGTAAAGTTCGGCGTCTTCGGCGCAGGCCGCGGCCTCGACCTCATGCGCTCTCTTGCCGCGCACCCCGACGCGTCGGTCGTAGCCATCTGCGACGCCAGGGCCGACGCGCTTGACAGGGCAAAGATGCGCGCCGCGGAGCTGGGGCTCAAGGTAGCTCTGTATTCTGACTTTGACAAGTTTCTAAACCACGACTTCGACGCCGTCGTACTCGCCAACTACGCCAACGAACACGCCCCCTACGCCGTCCGCGCGCTCGACGCAGGTCGGCATGTGCTGAGCGAGGTGCTCGCCGTCGAGACGCTCTCGCAGGCGGTCAGCCTCGTCGAAGCGGTCAAGCGCTCCGGCAAGGTCTATGCTTACGCGGAGAACTACTGCTATTTCCGCTCGGTGCAGGAGATGAAGCGCGTCTACAAGAGGGGCGACCTGGGTGAATTTCAGCACGGCGAAGGGGAATATGTCCACAACTGCGAGTCCATCTGGCCGCAGATAGCATACGGCGACCCTACCCACTGGCGCAACTGGATGAACTCCACCTTCTACTGCACGCACTCGCTCGGGCCTGTTCTCTACATGACAGGGGAACGGCCGGTGCGGGTGGTGGGATTTGAGACGCCCAATACGGGAGCGCATTTCGGGCAGCTCGGCGGCGCATCGGCAATGATAGTCTGCCAGATGTCAAACGGCGCCACGGCAAAGAGCCTCCACGCCGTCCACCTCAAACGCGAACCGCACTCCATCTGGTACAGCCTCTACGGGACAAACGGGATGGCCGAGACGGACCGCTGGGGCGAGCGGTTCAGCGCCGTGAATATCTACGTCGAGGACAATCCTTCAACCCCGCAGGCCGTGCATTACATACCCGCCTGGCCGCACGTGTCGGAAGAGGCGCTTCGCGCGGACAGCCACGGCGGAGGAGATTTTTTCGCGGTTCATTACTTTCTGGAAAAGGTCCTCGGACGAAGCGCCGGACAAGAGAGCATCGACGTTTACACGGCGCTCGACATGACGACGCCCGGCATATTGGCTTATAAGTCGATCATGAACGGCAACGCGCCGTACGAGGTCCCGGACTTTCGCAAGAAGTCCGTACGCGACAAGTACCGCGACGACCATTTCTGCGTAGACCCGAGGCTGGCGGGAAAGGACGTGGCGCCTTCGTCTTCGTTCGGCGTGCCCAAAGTCCCGCCGTCGGTCTATGCACAGCAGAGGAGGCTGTACAAGGATTATCTGAAGACTCATAAGTAGCGATTTGGCAGTTTGCGCCAATCGTCGCACACAAAAAAGGCGGCGCGGGGGTTACCCGCGCCGCCTTTTCATTTCACGTGTTTCTATTCTATATCGATGGGTCCATTACTCGTGTCAAGTTTCACGACGCCTTTTCCTCCGCTTCCTATCGTGGCATCGAGGTTGCCGTCGCTCTCGCGGACGGAGGTGAAGTCTCTCGCGCTTTGGACGCGCCCGTTACTCGTATCTGCCCTGACATCTCCTGCAAAGGCGGCCGGCAGTGTCAGCGTTATAGAGGCGTTACTCGTCTTGACATCGACGGTAGGGTCAGCGGGAGCATCCTGGGCGTATTCGATGGTGACGCCTCCGTTGGATGTGACGACACCGACGCTGCCGCGCGCGCCGGTGCATTTGACGGAGCCGTTAGAGGTCTTCGCCTGAAAGTTGCCGCCGCCCGGGGCGAACTCCACCGTTACGCGGGCGTTACTGGTCCTGCCGAGGAAGTCACCGGTCAGGGTCTCGCAGTATATACCGCCGTTACTCGTCCCTATGTCGAGGTTGCCTGTGATGTCGTAGCATGATACGGGGGCGTTACTCGTACGCGCGCGGACGGAGCCTGTTATTCCTGTCACGTCGATGCCGCCGTTACCGGTGTCGAGTTGAAGCGATGTCTTTTGCGGCACGGTTATGAAATAACTGACGCTCACATCGGAAGGGAGGTCCTCCGGCGGTGCAAGTGTCATGGTGCGGGCATCCTCGTCGACGTCGAGCGTGACATTCACGTTCTCGATGAGCGCCAGCGCGCTTTCATCGGTGTCCGCAACGCCGGTTATCGTCACTTCGACGACGCATTCGTCTGTGTCGGAGGCCTCCACGGTGATACCGCCGTTAATGCCGACAGCCGCCAATAAATAGCCCTCGCCAAACCCGGCGGACAGGGTGTCTGTGCGCTCGGCCTGTGCGCCTAACCTTATACCTTCACACGAATTGCACGCTATCACAACCGCCGCCAGGAGTATGGCGCAAATCGCAGTCTTTAGCATATATCTCTCCTTGATCCGAGCTGTCATCGCTCGATTAGACGGCTCTATTCCCGGTGCGGTTTCATATTTATTCGTCAGATGCCCTGCCTTGTCAGTCAGTCACTATCGGGCATCCTACGGCGCGGCATGCCTCCATCGAGCCGAGGCATGTGGCCACACCCTTTACCCCCGCCCGGACGAGCGCCGATGAGGCGATATTCGCGCGCGCGCCGCTTCCGCAAAATGTCACCAGGGGGCGCGCTGCCGGTATCTCGCCGATAGTGTCCTCTATTTCACCCACGTATATATTGTACGCTCCGGGCAGGTGGCCCCTTTCATACTCATGGGCGGTTCTGACGTCTAGGAGCGTGAAACGCTTCTTTTTCCTGATCATGTCGACGACCTCGGCGGCGGTAACGGTCGGGACTTTTGAGATCTTTTCGCCGCTTGTCTCCCACCCCGTTATCCCGGGCGCAAGCCATCCGAAATACTTCTCATACCCGATGCGCACGAGATAGCGAACGGCCGCATCAAGCCTGCTATCGTCATCGACGACGATGCCCAGCGGCTTCCCGTACGGCAAGAACCACCCCCCGTAGGCCGAGAGCATGTCAAGCGGCAGGCTGTAGCTTCCCTCGATGTGCGCCGCGTCAAAAGCCTCCGCGCTTCGCGTATCGACCACTGTCATCTTGCCCCTGACGGCATCCTTGAACTCGTCGACCGTCCGCGCTGCTGGCTGGGGCAGGGTCTCCATGACGCCGGCGCCCTGGAGATTGAGCCTCTCCATTTCCTTGAACCACTTGCCTTTGTAGTGGCGCTCGCGCATCTTGTGGCGGATGAAGTCCTCTCTTTCCACAAACTGCAGGGCCTTGTTGTGCTTGCGCTCGAAACCGATAGTCGAAAACTCCCGTTTGGAAAGCCCGCCGCCGCAGACGCTGCCCGCGCCGTGCGCCGGATAGATGATTACCTCGTCGCCGAGAGAAACGAGTTTGCCGAATATACTTTCATAGAGAAGCCCCGCGACCTCCCTCT
>CALMGO010000161.1 GCA_937863625.1 uncultured bacterium | reverse complement strand
ATCTCGTCGACGGCCTCCGCCTCGTTGGCGGCAAAGGCCCACCGGTAGCCCTTGTCGCTCAGGGCCCGGAGGAAATACGCCTGCCGCGAAGACTTTGTCGCCACCACCACTCTGTACATTTGCCCTCACCTTCAATCGAACTACGATGCAATATACCCGTAAACGCCTGCTATTCAAGCGATTATGCCGCCGCCGACGGACCCTATATGCCGGTAAGCAGGTTTTCTATCCACAACCGGGGCCATGTTGCGCTATAATTCGGCAACACCGACTCCTGGAGGGGCCATCGTGATCGCAGGCATTCCAAAAGAGATAAAAAAGGATGAATACCGCGTCGCAATCGTACCGGCAGGCGTGGCTGCACTCGTCGACGGGGGGCACAGTGTCCTCGTCGAGGCTGACGCCGGCGCCGGCAGCGGCATCACTGGCGAGGAGTACCTCGCCGCAGGAGCAGAGATCGTCCCTTCCGCGGCTGACATCTACGGCACTGCGGACATCATCTGCAAGGTAAAGGAGCCTCAGCCGTCGGAAATCACCCTCATCCGGCCGGGGCAGGTCGTATTCACATACTTTCATTTTGCCGCTGACCGGGCGCTGACGACGGGCATCATCGACTCAGGCTGCATCGCTATCGCCTATGAAACCGTCCGCGACGCATCCGGGCGGCTGCCGCTTTTGACACCGATGAGCGAGGTCGCCGGGCGCATGAGCGTACAGGAGGGGGCCAAATCGCTTGAGAAACCCTTTCACGGCCAGGGGATTCTGCTGGGGGGCGTTCCCGGCGTGGCGCCCGCCGAGGTCGTCGTATTGGGAGGCGGCATTGTCGGATCAAACGCGGCGAAAGTCGCCGCCGGTCTCGGGGCCATCGTTGCCATACTCGACGTTAATATCGACCGTCTGCGCTACCTCGACGACACCATGCCCGAGAACGTCATTACTGTGATGTCCAACTCGCACAATATCGCGCGGTTTCTGCCTCGCGCGGACCTCTTAATCGGGGCTGTCCTCATCGAGGGGGTGCGTGCACCGAGGCTTGTCACACGCGAGATGCTCTCCACGATGAAGCCGGGCAGCGTCATTGTGGACGTCTCGATCGACCAGGGCGGATGCGTCGAAACGAGCCGTCCCACCACGCACTCGGACCCCACATACATAGTCGACGGCGTTGTCCATTACTGCGTCACGAATATGCCGGGTGCGGTCGGTCGCACGGCGACGTATGCCCTTACAAACGCCACGTTGCCGTATCTTGTGAAACTCGCCGGCATGGGCTGGCGAGAAGCGGCCGCATCTGACGGCGGGCTTGCCCACGGGCTCAATATCGCCCTCGGCAAAATCACCAACCGTGCCGTTGCCGATACCTTCGGACTTCCATTCAGCGCTGACCCTCTCCGGTAGGCTGCTCCGGCGCGCGAAAAATCCTGTTGACTACTGCAAAGGGAATCCTTATTATGACTCCGGCGATGCCGAACGTGCTGCGAGACGGACGGCGAATTTGCCGTAACTGTTTTATAGTTGTAAGGATACGGACGTCTTTTAACAACTGAAATTGGCTTTCCGGACAGCAAGAAGAAAGCGTCGGTGTCGTGGATCGCCCGACGCGTCTGAACCGGTGCAACGGACGTTTACGAGGTTGACTTGGTGATTTTACCGGGTGTGATGATTATTCTGGCCTGCATGGTGCTCATTCTCGAGTGCATGCATCCGAGCGTGGCCGCATTGTGGCTTTCCTCGGGAAATCGGCGGTTTTCCTGCCGCCGATCGGGTCTTGTTGTCGATAGTGGCAGCCTTCTTTCTCAAATCTTTGCCCTTTTGGCCGGCCGGCGCCTCATGCCGGTTGCCGCAGGGGCAGGCTGCCGGCGTTCCCGGTATCTTTTGGCCAGTCTCCCCGAGTAATAGAACCGTTCACGTCTTCGCGCCGCCCGGAGCACTGCGCACCTCAGCCGGTTTTCATTTTTTGATTCCGGTCGTCTTGCTGCGTTAGAACGAAAGGGGGAGCAAATTGGCTCTTATCTATGCCCTTGGGGGCCTTGTAGTCGGCGGCGTACTGGGATACGCCGCGTCATACCTTTACGGACTCTACGTTAAGAAACACGCGGCCGACGAGGCAGCGAACGTCGTCGAGCAGGCGCGCATCGAAGCGGATAAGACCCGTAAAGAAGCCGAAATCACCGCCAAAGAGGAAGTGTTCAAGCGTCGCGAGGAGTTCGAGAAGGAAACACAGGACATCCGCAACGAACTCAAAGCCCTTGAACGGCGCCTCTCCAGAAGAGAGGACAACCTCGACCAGAAGACCGACGCCCTCGGCAAGCGCGAGAAGGCCGTCGAGCAAATCGAGGAGAAAGCCAACCAGCGCGAGCGCGACCTGACCACTCGGCAGTCCGAGCTTGCCGGACTGATCGACCAGGAAAAGGACGCCCTTGCCCAGGTGGCACAGCTCTCCCGTGACGACGCAAGGCGGCTTCTTATGGAAAAACTCGAAAGCGAAGTCCGCCACGAGTCGGCCGCACTCATCAACCGCATCGTCGAGCAGACCAAGGAAGAGGCCGAAAATAAGTCCCGCGAGATCATCTCCCTTGCCATCCAGCGCTGCGCCGCCGACATAACCCAGGAGGCGACCGTCTCCACCATCGACATCCCCTCGGACGAAATGAAGGGGCGCATCATCGGCCGCGAGGGCCGCAATATCCGCGCATTCGAACGCGAGACCGGCGTTGACGTGATCGTCGACGACACGCCCGGCGTAGTGGTCATATCGAGCTTTGACAGCGTCCGACGCGAAATGGCCCGCCGCGCCCTTGAGAAACTCATCGTCGACGGGCGCATCCATCCGGCGCGCATCGAGGAGGTTGTCGTCGAGGCGAAAAAGGAAATCGAGGAGGTCATCGCCGAGGCCGGCAAAAAAGCCGTTCTTGAGACCGATGTGCACGGCCTGCACCCCAAGGAAGTCGGGCTCATCGGACGCCTGCGTTTCCGCACTTCCTACGGGCAAAACGTCCTGCGCCATTCCATCGAGGTATCCATCCTCAGCGGCATTATTGCCAGCGAACTCGGCCTCGACATTCAACTGGCCAAGCGCTGCGGCCTCCTCCACGATATCGGCAAGGCCGTCGACCATGAGGTCGAGGGCGGACATCCCGCCATCGGCGCCGACCTCGCGCGACGCTATAACGAACGTCCCGAGGTCATCAATGCCATCGGGGGACACCACGATGACATCGTCCCGGCCAATGTCTACACCATTATCATCGCCAGCGCCGACGCAATATCAGCCTCCAGGCCCGGCGCCCGAGGCGAGAGCCTTGAAAAATACATCAAGCGCCTCGAACGCCTCGAGGAAGTCGCGAAGTCCTTCAACGGCGTCGACAGCGCGTACGCCATTCAGGCGGGCCGTGAGGTGCGCGTCATAGTAAACGGCGCCCGCGTCCCCGACGCCGAGGCAGCCAAAGTCGCCCGCGACATCGCGCTTGAGATCGAAAAGGAACTCTCCTACCCCGGAGAGATAAAGGTCACGCTCATACGCGAAACCCGCATCGTCGAATACGCCAGATGACGGCGGCACAGTCTTTGGTAGCTGCGGCGCCTCGTGCGCCGCGTCGCACCGGCGGGGGAACCTGCCTGCGACTTTCTTGCCGGGCAGTGCTTGCTTAAGGAGGCCGGAATGGAACTTAATGGCAAAACCGCAATCGTCACCGGTTCCGGGAGAGGCATAGGCCGCGCGCTTGCAGTCGAGTTTGCCGCTAACGGCGCCAACGTCGTCATCTGCGCGCGCCGCGAGGCGGATCTCGCCGAGACCGCCGCCATCATCAGGAAAAACGGCGGCAGCGTCCTATCGATTCCTTGCGATGTGACAAAACGCGACCAGGTCGACGCGCTTATCGCGCGCACGCTTGACTCCTTCGGGGCTATCGACGTCCTCTTCAACAACGCCGCCACGTTTCGCATCATAGGGGCCGTCTGGGAGGTCGATCCCGACCTCTGGTGGGCCGATGTCACGACGAATCTTCTGGGCCCCATGCTTTTCTGCAGGGGAGTTCTGCAGCACATGATGAAACGCGACGAAGGTATTATCATCAACATGTCCGGCGGCGGCGGTGTCGTGCCGCTCACCGGCGGCTCCGGCTACGGCTCTTCAAAGGCCGCGCTCATCCGCTTTACCGAGACCCTTGCAAAGGAACTCGAAAAGGAAGGCTCCAACGTCCTCGTCCTCATGATGGGCCCGGGCCTTGTCAAGACCGAAACCACCCTTCGCCAGACAACCGACCCCAAAGGTCTCAAGTGGATTCCCTCGACTAAGCAGGTATTCGATGAAGGCACCGAGCGGGCGCCTGAGGATTGCGCGAGGCAGACTGTCAAACTGCTCAAGATAGCCTCACGCGAAATGAACGGCAGAATGTTTCACACATCCATGGACCTGGACGACGTG
>CALMGO010000160.1 GCA_937863625.1 uncultured bacterium | reverse complement strand
TGAAGGAATCCGGATGCCGCGCGATTTTCTACGGAGTGGAGTCCGGCTGCCAGCGCATCCTCGACGAATCGCTCAACAAAGGCACCAATGTCGAAGAGATACGTGAGATCTTAAAGCGCACCCGCGAGGCAGGCATCTACACAATCGGTTCGGTCATTTATCCGTGCCCCGCCGAGACTGCCGAAAGCCGCAAGGAAACGCTGGATCTTATACTCGACACCCATCCCGACAGCGCGCCGGTACAGTTCCCCGGCCTTGTGCCCGGTTCGACGTGGGGCGACGAGCCCGAGAGGTTTGGTTTCAAGTTCACCATGAGTCGCGAACGCGCCATGCGCTACGGCATGACGTATAAGATCAAGTTGATCTTCCCGCCGAAATTCTGGAAGCCGCTTCCCTATCTGCTCGACGGCCGCGACAGCCGCGCGCTCATGACCGAGACCGGCAATTTCGCAAAGGAACTGCGCTCTCACGGCATATCGACCAATATCGCGCACGACATGGTGCTCATGGCGGATAAGATGTCCATGTCGCCCGATGACTTTCACAAGCATTCCATGCGGCTTTTCTACACCGGCGACCGCGAAGGCATCAAAAACATGGTCGAGACGATTAACGCCGGATGACACCGCTGACATGGCGAGGCTCTACACCTGTGACAGCCGCGCAAGGATGAAATTCTTCAGCGCCTTCGCGTCAAACCCCGTCACCACGTCGACGTTGGGCTCCTTAGGACTAAACGGCCTGTCGTCGATTACCGTCTGGCCCCGTGTTATCTCACCCTCGGTCTCGACGTCGCACCACGCTCTTTTCGTCGTAAAGACCTCCGGGCACACCACCAGCGCCGCCGCGATGACGTCATGGAGATGCACGCCGTCGAGTTTGTGATAGCGCCTGTGCGCCTGGAGATAAAACGGCAGCAGTATCCTCGCCAGTTTCCCAGCGCCCTCCTTCGAGTGCGAAAACGCGTCAAAATCCCGCACCCCGAACACGAGGCTCGTGGTTATATCCAGCGGCACTATCGTTACCGGCAGCCCCGACGTCATCACCAGCCTGGCCGCGTCCGGGTCGTGGTAGACGTTGAATTCCGCCACAGGCGTTGCGTTGCCCGGCACGTGAAACGCCCCTCCCATTATTATGATTCGTTCGACATTGGCGTCTTTCACGTCTATCCGGTCGAGCATGTCCGCGATATTGGTAAGCGGCGCTATCGCGAGTATCGTCACAGGCTCGCGCGTCGCCGTGACGATGCTCGCCAGGAGCTTTGCCGCAGGCTCCGCGCTGTTTCGCGAAAAGACCGGCAGGTAAGTATTGGCCAGGCCGTCCACGCCGTGAATGTGTCGCGCGTCGTCGGCGCTCACCGGCCAGTCGCGCCCGACTCCCACAAGCGGTTTCTCCGTCACCCCAAGAAACCCAAGGAGGCGGAATATGTTTTTTAGCCCCTCTTCAGCGGCGAGGTTGCCGTTTGCCGACGTGATTGCCGCGACCTCAGCCTCCGGGCTCTGATACAAAAGCGCAAGCGCCAGCGCGTCGTCTATCCCGGGGTCGGTGTCGACGAGCACCTTTTTCTTGACGGGAGGCTTTCTTGATTTCTTCTTTGCCATGTTTTCTCCACGGATTTCCGGCTTCACTATACGCTCTTCGCCTATCCGCGTCAAGGTGCCCGGGCGCGGCGCGCGCCCAATCACCGCTTGACTTATGTCCAATACCGACTTACCATTAGAGCGCCAAATCCAGGGAGATTATGATGCAGTCAGACTGTTGTATCGACGTTGCAGACGCATTCGCCAAACGCTTCGGCCGAGCCGCCGTCGCCGTCGCGGTCGCTCCCGGCCGCGTCAATATCATTGGAGAGCATACCGACTATAACGACGGCTTTGTCATGCCCGCCGCGCTTGATCTCGAAACCCGCATAGCCTTTGCCCCTCGCGACGACGGCGCCGTCCGGATCTACAGTGACGTCGTCGGCGAAGAGGTCCAGTTTGCTTTTGAATCTGCCGCCCGCGAGAAACTCCCCTTCTGGGCGCTCTACGCATGGGGCGTAGGCATGAGCCTCCTCGAGCGCGGCATAACGCCGTCGGGTTTGGATGCGTATGTCGAGACGAGCGTCCCGCAGGGAGGGGGCTTGAGTTCTTCGGCCTCTTTCGAAGTGGCCGTCGCCATTGCCTGCCTCGGCGACAAATGGACCGCTCTCGATAAACTCGACCTCGCGCGTGTCGCGCGCCGCGCCGAAAACCGCTACGTCGGCACGCAGTGCGGCATTATGGACCAGTACTCGATTGTCTTCGGCGCCGAGGGGCACGCAGTTATGCTTGACTGCCGCAGCCTCGAAAGCCGCCTCATCTCCTTTCCCGAGGCCGCCGCGCTTGTCATCGCCGACACGTCCGTCCGCCACGTCCTCGGCGAGAGCGGTTACCACGAGCGCCAGGAAGAGTGTGCCCGGGCCAACTCCGTCCTCTCGTCCTCGCTGCCCGGAGTCAAAAATCTCCGCGACGTCAATATGCCCATGCTCGAAGGCAAAAAGAACATCCTCGGCGACGCGGTCTATCGACGCGCACGCCACGTGATAACTGAAAACGCCCGTGTCCACGAGGCCGCCGCCGCCATGACAGCCGGCGACCTCGCGCGCCTCGGCGCACTGATGAGCGAGAGTCACCTGAGCCTCCGGGACGATTTCGAAGTCTCCTGCCGCGAACTTGACGTGATGGTCGAGTCAGCGGCGGGCCTGCCCGGTCATTTCGGCACGCGCATGACAGGAGGCGGTTTCGGCGGCTGTACGGTAAGCCTTGTTGACAAGAGTTCCGCTGCGGCCTTTGCCGGCGCGCTTCGCGAGCGTTACCAGGCGGCCGCCCGACTTCAGGCCGCCACTACGATAGTGCGCCCCGGCGGCGGCGCCCGCCTCGCAAAACCGAGGGAGACCGGCAATGCTTAAAGAATTCATCAGACGAGCCGTCGACGGCGAAAACCTTTCCCGCAAAGCCGCCGCCGATGCCATGCGCGTCATCATGTCAGGCCAGGCCACCGAGGCGCAGATTGCCGCGTTCCTCGTAGCCCTGCGCCTGAAGGGAGAGACCGTTGACGAGATTACCGGCTTCGTACAGGTCATGCGCGAAGTAGTCACGCGCGTCAGCGCCCCCGACGGTGTAGTCGACACCTGCGGTACGGGGGGCGACCGTTCTTCGACCTTCAATATATCCACCACGGCCGCGCTCGTCGCCGCCGGAATGGGCATAAAGGTCGCAAAGCACGGCAACCGCGCCGTCTCATCCAGTTCCGGCAGCGCCGACGTCCTCAAAGAACTCGGCGTTAACCTCGATGCGGACGTCGACGTCGTCAGCCGCTGCATAAACGAAGCCAATATCGGCTTTCTCTTCGCAGCTCGCCTTCACCCCGCCATGAAATACGCCATCGGCCCGCGCCGCGAAATCGGCATCCGAACCGTCTTTAATATCCTCGGCCCCCTTACCAACCCGGCAGGCGCCCTCCGACAGGTTACCGGCGTCTACGACGCCAACCTCGCCGAGACCATCGCCTCCGTCCTCGGCAATCTCGGCTCCCGCCGCGCGATGGTCGTGCACGGCACCGACGGCCTCGATGAGATATCCATCGGGAGCGCCACCATTGTCGCCGAGCTGCGCGACGGCCGCGTGAGAACTTACGAGATTACCCCCGAGAGCCTCGGCCTTACGCGCGCCCCTCTTGACGGACTCAAAGTCTCCACCCCTGCCGAGGGAGCCGCAGTCGTGAGGGACGTCCTCTCGGGAAAGACCGGTCCCCGGCGCGATATAGTTCTTGCCAACGCCGCCGCCGTTGCCGTTGTCGCCGGGCTTGCCGATACCCTTATCGACGGCGTGAAGATCGCCGCCGAAGCCATAGATTCGGCAAAGGCGTCCGAGGCCCTCGACAAACTCGTCGCGCTCTCAAACGCCGCATCGTGAGATTGTCTTGGACGGGATAGTGTGTGATTTGTGCGGCAAAACGCTCCTCGTGGACGAGGACGTGAGATACATTGCAGACATCTGCGTATTCGCCGCCTATGATGTTATGGAGATAACTTCCTTCGACCTCGACAGGGATATAAAGGCCGAAATCCGCAAAACGCTCAAGAATATGGAGGGGCGCGACACAACCGAGCTCGAAGAGGAGGTCTACGCCAAGCGCCTCCTTGACCTGTGCCCCTCGTGCAGGAAAATATTTATCGACGACCCTCTCGCAAAGGGCAAACGAAAACAGTAACGCCGAAAAGGAGACCAGATTCGTGGGACATACGATTACCGAAAAGATCATCGCGGCGCATTCCGGCAAGGACACCGTATCCCCAGGCCAGTTTGTTTATGCCGACGTCGATATTGCGCTTGGAAACGATATCACGGCGCCCATAGCCATACGCGAGTTTCGCGACGCGGGTTTCAAGAAGGTCTTTGATCCCACGAAGGTCGTCCTTGTAAACGACCATTTCACGCCCAACAAGGACATAAAAAGCGCCGAGCAGTCCAAGATCGTCCGCGAGTTTGCGCGCGAACACAAACTCACCCATTTCTACGACGTCGGCACGGTCGGCGTCGAGCACGCGCTCTTGCCCGAGCAGGGCATCGTCGTCCCCGGTGACCTTATAATCGGCGCCGACAGCCACACCTGCACGTACGGCGCGCTTGGCGCGGTCGCCACAGGCTCCGGCTCGACGGACCTCGCCGCCGCGATGGCCTCCGGAAAGGTATGGCTCAAGGTCCCCGAAAGCATGAAATTCGTCTTCACCGGCAAAAGAGGCGCCTGGGTCGGCGGCAAGGATTTCATCCTCGCCGTCATCGGCAAGATCGGCGTCTCAGGCGCCCTCTACCGAGCAATGGAGTTCTGCGGCGACGCCATAACGTCGCTGCCCGTCGAGGACCGCCTCACGATGTGCAATATGGCCATCGAGGCAGGCGGCAAAAACGGCATCATCGCCGCCGACGCCGCCACCGCCGAATATGAAAAAGGCCGCGCCGAAAGAAAAAGCCGCATCTTCACGAGCGACCCCGACGCATCCTATGTCGTCACGCACGAGTTTGACGCATCCTCCATGCGGCCGCTCGTTGCCTGCCCCCATCTCCCCGAAAACGTAAAGCCCGCAGCCGAACTTTCCGACATTAGGATAGACCAGGTCGTCATCGGTTCGTGTACTAACGGCCGTATCAGCGACCTCAGGATTGCCGCACAGGTCCTCAAGGGCCGCGTGGCGGACGGCAATGTCCGCCTCATCGTCCTACCGGCGACCCCTGAAATATACAAGCAGGCGCTCAAGGAAGGTCTGCTCGAAATCTTTGCCGAGGCCAACGCTTCCATCGGCCCGCCGACCTGCGGACCGTGCCTCGGCGGCCACATGGGCATTCTCGCGGCCGGTGAAAGGGCCGTTGCGACGACGAACCGCAATTTCGTCGGAAGGATGGGGCACCCGAAAAGCGAGGTGTTCCTGTCCAACCCGGCAGTCGCCGCCGCCAGCGCCGTTACCGGACGGATAACTGACCCTGACGAACTCTGAACCGGCGGTCTGCTGACTTCCGACCCGCCGGAAGCGCCAGCGAAAGGGGACGGACATGAAAGGCAGCGTCATAGTACTGTTCGTGGTCGTAATCGCCGCGGTAGTGCTCTTTTATTCCGGCGGATACGTTGCTTCAAAGGCGTCGGAAAATCCTGACTTCGTCGCGATGTACAACGCCTCAAAGGCCGCGCGCACAAGACAGCCCATATATGCGCCGCCGGCCAAATCGCCTCGCCTCCCCGGCCAGGCCGCGCTCTCAGCCGCGCCTGCGGAAGCTGCTACTGCGCCCAACGCCGCCGCCTCGATAAGCGACGCTCCGGAGCCTCCGGCTGTCGCGCCCGCCGCCGCTGACGTGACGGATGAGAGTATCCTCCCCGCCGACGCTGCGCCCGGGGTTTTTGCCTACCCGCCTTACATGGCGGTCTTTCTCATACCTCTGTCCTTTGCCAAGACCATAGAGACTGCCGCCCTCGCCTGGTATGTCACAAACATCCTCCTCTTTCTGATAGCGATGTTTCTCTCGCTCTACACGGTGGCCGGCAGATTCGCCACCGGCGAAAAAGGCCTCTTCCTCGTTCCCCTTATTCCCGCCGTGCCGCTGATCGCGTTCTTTCTGCCGACCCAGAGCGCCGTTCTTCTTGCGCTTGTTTTTATCCTGATAGGGCTTTGTCTCTTCCGCCACGAACTCGACGTCCTCGGCGGACTGTTTTCGAGCCTTGCGCTCTTTAGTCCTCTTGGAGTGATCTTCGCCGTCTACTACGCGGCCAAGCGCAGCTGGCTCGCACTCGCCGGATATCTCGCCGGCGCACTGGTCCTCTTTGTTGTGCTGCCGGTCGTATACTTCGGCCCGCAGGAAGGCTGGAAACAGACCGAAGGCTACCGCGCGAAAGTGCTCGCGCCCATTCCCGCCGAGATGCTCTCCTCGGACAGCCTGCGCTCCGCCGACAATCAATCCGTCTGGGCGATGCTCGAAAGGAATCTCTCTGAAATAGGCTCCCTCGGCCAGGATGCCGGACTCACCCCCGACGCCATGGCCAAAGTCCCCGCCCAGGTCCGCCGGAACTGGCGCGTTATCGTCTTTGTCGCGCTCGGCGTCCTGCTCGGCTTTGCCACCATCGTCGGCATCTGGCGTCGCCTCTCCGATCGCAACATGGCAATAGTCGGCCTCGAAGGCGCGCTTCTCATCCTCGCGACGCTGCTCTTGAACCCTTCGACTTCGATGGCCTCTCTGGTCGTTCTCGTGCTGCCGCTTTTTGCCGTTGTCTATGTCATCCGCGTCACGGATATCAGACGCCTCGTCCATCATGTCAACTACATAGGCATTGTCGCCGCGACTGCCGCGTTCTACCTCGCCTTTGACGTCAAGTTCCGCGGCTACGGCATCGCCTTTGCCGGCACCTTCATACTCTGGGTCGCCGTCATCATCGCCATAAACCGCTTTCGCCCGCATCTCGTCCGCGGCCATGTCTCCGCCGTTTCCTACGGCGGGGAGTATCGCCGCGAGGACAGGTCCGGTAAGGTAAAGACTCACGAGCCCGCCTTCATAGACAGCCCCGCCGAAAAGTCGCGCGAAGGCATCATGCCCCTGCCGGATTTCACCCGTCCGCGCCAGCAGCACTTCGAAGGCACCGCCGGCGTCACCATAGAGCCTAAGGCCAAAGACATGCCGCCGATAGAGCTCCACGAAGGCGACGAGGACGAGAAAAAGGATGAGAAGGAGCACAAGGGGCCCGGCAGCGTGAGCCTCGAATAGGCCGGCTCTACCGGCTGACGCCTATCGATTCGCGCAGTTCCTTTGAGCGCTCGACGAGCGCGTCAAGGTCCACCTCGCGCATAGGGGCAAGCGTGAACGTAAGCGTCTGTGAATTGTGAAATGTGAATGGCGACGTCTCCGCGAAAAAGTCCAGCGGAAACCTCTCGCATAACGGCGTCTTTACCTCGCCGATGGTCTTCAATGTCGTGTATCCGTCCTTTTGAAATTCAAGCCACGGGTCCTGGTAGTACGTGAACGAAAACGTCACCGGCGTCTCGCCTACGTACTTTCCGTTGTAGTACGCCTTTGCCCCTTCAGGGTCGGTCACGAGTGTCATCTGCCGCTCGACGCAGCCTGTCAGGCACGCCGCCGCCAGACACACCCCCAATACCGCAGTCGCAATGCGCATCGCTTTATCTCCAGTATCTCGGCCCGCGGCCCCTCGCTGTCAATGAGCGCGCACGTCGTCTTTCCATATACCCATCCGCCTGCCTCGCCCGGATTCACGTAGAGCGGGCGCCCCTCGCGTATCACCGCCTTATGGTCGTGTCCGAATATCATGATGTCTATGTCCTCGTACGGCGCGCGCGACAGTTCCGCCTCCTCGTGGCACACTAATATCCGAAGCCCTGCCAGTTCGAGGAGGCACGGCCCGTGAAATACGTGCTGCCAGATCTTCTTTATCCCTGCGATTTCGCCGTCGTTATTCCCAAATACGCCGTACACGTCGCCCGGAAATGAGAGTACCTTCTTGACCGCAAAGGGGCTCACGATATCCCCCGCGTGGATAAGCACTGTCGCCCCGCGTGCGGCCAGCATCGAAAGCGCCTTTTCGATATTCGGCAGATTGTCGTGGCTGTCGGATATTACGCCGATTTTCATGTGCATCACCTCGGACATAGACCTTCGCAAAGCATTCTACCAGACCCCGCTCCGACTGGCAACAACACTCGTAGCCCTATTGTCCCCCCATCCAACTTGCGTTTACGTGCCGTGTTTTGGATACTATCTGCCTGACGTCACCATAATTCAACGGAGGCTTTGCCCATGATCGGCTTTCACATAGATATGAATATCGCCCAGTTCACCCGCCCCTATCTTGAAAAGTGGCTCCGCCAACTCGCCCTCCTCGGCTACGACACCATCATCTGGGAGGTCGAAAACAACATAAAGTGGGACACCTGCCCGGAGTGCGCCTCCCCCGACGCCTTCACAAAGGACGAATTCCGCGAGATTCTTGCCCTTTGCCGTTCGCTCGACCTCGAGCCCGTCCCGCTCTTTCAGACCATCGGTCACGCTGAGTACGTATTAAAGCATGACAAGTACAAACACCTCGCCGAACTCCCCGACCGCATCGACCAGTACTGCCCGCGGCATGGCGACCTGATGCCGTTTCTCCACGAATGGATTGACGAGTACCTCGAACTCTTCGAGCCGATAGAATACTTTCACCTCGGCGCCGACGAGGCATGGACTCTCGGCTCCTGTCCGAAATGCAAACAGTACGCAAAGGAGCATTCCCTCTCCGCCCTCTACGTCGACCATGTAAATGCCGTCGCAGCGCCGCTCGTCCGTCGCGGCGTCACGCCTGTCATCTGGGCCGATATGCTCCTGCACTATTACGAAGCGCTCGACTCGCTCTCGCGCGACATAGTCCTTTTTGACTGGCAGTATGACATCCACCACGGCCAGGGGCGTTTCTGGGTCTGGGGGCGCGAGTACCACACCGCCGAGACCGTCCCCCCCGACATCTCCCATGAGTTCGGACGGTTTATCTTCCCGCATGGCGACGAACCCGGCCGCCACGGCGAGACCTTCTACACCGCCGACTACCTCGCCGCCAAGGGCTTCAAAGTCGTCAAGTGCCCCTCATCGTCGAGCTACGGTGACAATGTCTTTTCCCCGCGCAATTACTACCACATGGTCAATACATTCGACTCCGCCCGCAAAGGCCTCGAGGGGCATCTCGAAGGCGTGGTGCTCACGAGTTGGACGGTGCATCTTTTCCCGTGGGAGCTGCAGTTGGCCATGATTGACATGCCGCCTTATCTCTCCGAGCATCCGCGCGCCTCGATAGGGGCTTTCGAGGATGCGTTCATGAAGGCCCGTTTCGGCCTCACTGACGAACGGTTCTGGCGCGCCTGCGGCCTTCTCTCCAAAAGATGCCTCTTCACGTACACGGCGTCGCTCGGATTTGACAAGTCCGCCCCTGCCGTGCCTCTTGACCACGTCGCGAAGACCATCGCAAAGGTAAAGTCCGAAGGCCGCCTATCCGCCGAAGCCGAAAACTGCCGCGCGCGTCTGGCCGAGTACCGCGAGGCGCTTTCTCTTTTCGAGGCGCTGAGCCGCAGGGTAGGGGAGGGCAGTGATATTCTTGCCTTCTGGATATTGGCCGCGAAAAATCTCGCTAACCGCGCCCGCGCGACGCTTGCGCTTATTTCCGCCGCCACCGGTGACAAAGTCGACGTGTCTGACATCCGCAAGGAGATGCGCGTCCTCCGCAAGGATACCGAAGAGCTCTACGCCGGGATTATGAAGCCCGCCCGGCGCAAGGAAATGCTCGATTGGATGTTCGCCTCGATGGAGGCCGCGCTAAAGGCGTTACCGTAAGGGGGGCAGCAGGATGGCGAAAAAGAAGAGTGAATACGCCGTGCGCCCTGCGAAGGCCGCGGACGTACAGTATCTTGTCGAGCAGCGTCGCGCGCTCTTTATGGAGTTTGGCCGCGAAAAGCGCGCCGTCGACCGCATGTGCGCGAAGTATCGCGCCTGGGTCCTCGCCGGTCTCAAATCGCGCAAGTATCGCGCCTGGGTCGCGACCGGCGCCGACGGCGAGGTCGTGGCAGGCGCAGGGCTTCGGATAATGGACTGGCCGCCCGTGCCGGTGGACACGACTTCGCGTCGCGCGTATGTCTTTAACGTCTACACTCTGCCGCCGCACAGGAGAAGCGGCATTGCGCGCATGCTTATGAAGGCGCTTCTCGAATGGTGCGGGAAGAATCATATAATCACCGTCGCGCTCCACCCCAGCGACGACGCGCGCCCGCTTTACGAATCGCTCGGCTTCCAGACCGCGACCGAAATGCGCCTCTACCTCCCGCGAGACGGCAAACAAACGTAGTCACGTTGAACGCCTTGCCTTCCCGCGTGGCACTGGTGGCTTGTCCACCAGTGTATAGAAATGCTTTCCTGCCCGCTCTGCACGACTTGCTTTGCCTTGCGCATGCCGTACTCTTCTTGATTTCCTTTGAAAAACGGACGCAAATGCGTTATACACTCCGTGCGCTTGCCGCTTATGTGGCGACGCTTTCTAAGACAGGGAAGGGGAGGTCTCATGGGCATAGAAGTAACCTGCAAATGCGGGCGCAATTTCGTCGTCGCCGACGAGTACGCGGGCCTTGAGGCCGAATGTGAGCACTGCGGCACTATCCTGGAGATTCCTGATGCGCCCCAAGGGGTCGGCGCTGCGCCGCTTCCCCAGGCTTCTCCGCGGACGGTTTTTCCTTCTGCCATGGCAGACACATGCCCCTCTTGCTCCTCGCCCATGAGCGAGGACGCGATTCACTGCTCGCGCTGCGGCCGGATCCTGCAGATGCCGCTCAGCCCGGAGCAGCAGGCATCGCTCTTCAGCGAGATGACGGGCAAATTAGACGATTACCTGTCCGACCCTGCCAACCTGGACGCTGATGCCAAGGCGCGCGGCGGCACATTCGGCGCGTTTACGAAAGTTTGCGCTGTGAGTTTTCTGGTCTCTGTCGGGCTAATCGCTGCAGCCGTAGTTGTTGTTGCATTTAGATTGCCAGTTGCTGAAATAGTCGGAGATGTCGCCGTAGTTGTCGGCTTCCTTGGCGCGTTCTTCTCCTTCTTCCCTGCGATTATCTCCGGCTCCGGTGACTATGCGCGTGGCCACATGCAAGACTGTGAGAATCCCGCCAAGGCATTTCGTCGCTACTTGGCGGCGCTTCACAGCGGCAAGTTTAAAAAGGCGTTCTACGCGCTCGGCCCATGGGCGAGAAACGTCGGCCCTGTGGACACGGTAGCCTTCAGCAATATCCCCCTGCCCAAGGGCCCGTTCTAGATAAGCGACGTGGCGAGTTTCGGCACCTATTGGAAGGGCGTCCTAAGGAGCCGAGGCGAAAACGTGCGATACGTATCGCTGGGGAAGATTGAGGTGTCGCGGATGACCGACGATTACGCCATCCTGGACGTAAAGTTTATCTTCTACTGGCACTCGGCGCTCTTATACCTTCTGTTGCTTGTGGGCATCCTTCCGGGGGTCATCCTGATCATGATTGTCAGGAAGAAGGAACGAAGGCATGTCCGAAAACTCCTGCTCCGCCGACAAGGAAAGTGGTTTTTCGCGTCGGGGGAATTAGAGGGGCTTGCCGACTTCGCCGCACCCTTAGAACCTGTGCCACAATAAAAAATGGTGCCGAAGGCGGGAGTCGAACCCGCACGGGGTTTAAGCCCCATCGGATTTTGAGTCCGACGCGTCTGCCAGTTCCACCACTTCGGCACCCGCCAAGTATATTACCGCGGACGCCTCCGCAGTCAAGGTTCTTACCACGCGTCCCTGCCGCCCTTAAGCGCCACCGGCGGGCCGAGCACCTCCCTCATCACAATCGCTTGCCTGAGGCTCTTGCGGTTAAAATCCCCAAGCTCCGCTCTTCTTGCCGTACGCGCGATCCCCGCTTGCCCCCACGCCGCATCCGCCGCACTCGCCTCCGCCGACCGCACCGCATCGAGGTGGCTGTCTCTCTTCACCACGAGCGGTGCCTGGCCGGTGCCAGGGGCCCTATCCCGCAAATTCGCCCCTGCCGTCGCGCGGCGTGTCACGCGC
>CALMGO010000159.1 GCA_937863625.1 uncultured bacterium | reverse complement strand
AAGATGTCTTCAAGGAAGATGATGATGTCGCCCTCGCGGGCGAATGTTTCGATAACGCCATTTTCGCGTTCGTTGCGGCCGACGACGGCCTTGGTACGTTCGTCGAGGCGGTAGTGGCGGCCGACCTTTATAAGATGCGCGTCGTTTATCTCCAGCGTCGAATGGCTGATGAGGTCCTTTACGCGGAGGCCAAACCCCTTGTCGGTAAGAAGGCACCCTCCGGCAGGGCTGGGATAGACGTCGAGGCCGAACTCCCGGGCCAGCGCCATCTGCCGCGAGCGCGTGCGTCCGGTGATGCCTTCGAGGCGTTCGCGGTCTACGAGGCCGTCTCTTTCGGGCTTTGTCACCGGCAGGGCCTTTGCAGAGAGCGGGCGAAGGATGATGTCGCCGAGGCCGGTTTCCTCATTTATCATCGAAAGAGCATTTGTACGCTGGGACATAGGCCTCTGTCCGGCAACCTCGCCAGTGACGATGAAATCCGCGCCGATTTCCCTCATTCGCCCGGCGGCATGGAGGATCATTGCCATGTGGCAGTCGATGCAGGGATTGGCCGCGCTGCCGAAACCGTGAGCGGGATCTCTGAGGATTGCCATTTGCCTGGCGGTAAAATTCACTATTTCGAGGGGGCAACCGAGCTCCTGAGCGGCGCGAGCAGCGCTGAGTCTGGCGCCGGGTTTGGCTCCGCAGTTAAATACCGACACAAAATGCAGGGCGTGGACCTCCACGTCTTGAATCTGGACGAGTCTGACGGCAAGCATCGAATCAAGCCCGCCGGACATCAGCGCAACTGCCTTCGGCATCTTTTTCCTCGCAGACACAGCGACATCAGCATTCAGGATGGATTATAACCGTCTCCAACCCAGTGTAAACCGAACCTGAAGCGCGAAGGTTCCTTTGAGCGCGCTCGTAATATGTTTTCGTATTGACCATATCACTGCAAGCGCTTACACTCTCAAGACTTGAAACAGGGTGGAGGTTGCACCCGGTAAATCACGGCAAACGGCGCGACCTTTCAAACTGGTTTGATTTACGAGGGGCGCCTTGCCGAAAGATAAGTAAGCCGCGGTCGGCCTTTGTGGCGTATCGAGACAAATCGGCGCGGCATATCCGGGTTTAACGTCCGAGGAGGGTATCGAGGATGGAAGAGAATCCCAGACAGGAGCAGCGCCAGTTTGTGCGCGTTGCGTCAAGTCTGCCGGTGAAGTACAGGTTTGTGTCGTCCGACCCCGAGTACAACGACGAGCGGGTCCGCGAGGGGCTCACGGACAACGTGGGCGGCGGGGGGCTGCTTTTGACCGGGCTGGTGCCCAGTGTCGATTGGATCACGGAACTGCTGATGGAGAAAGTGGTGCTCGCGGTGACGATAGGCCTTCCGGATGCATCGGAGGTACAGGCGATCGCGCGGGTGGCATGGTTGGAGGCCATAGATCAGAACACCGAGGTATGCCAACTCGGACTTACGTTCAAGGAAATCACAAACGATGATCGCGACCGGATTCTCAACCTCGTGATAAAGGCGCACGCCCCCGGTAAGAATCCCTGAGGGCGCAAGCGCCGGCGGCGGGACAATGTCACTGTATCAAGCCATCGCATTCTTAGCCGGCGGGCTGGTTTTTTTCGTTTTCGGGCTGGAAAACGTCAACCGGTCCATCGGACGCCTTTCCGGCGCTTACCTGAAGGTGGCGTTGAACCTTCTGACCTCTAACCGCATTGCAGGTGCGGCTGTCGGGGCTGTTTCATCCTTTCTGCTTGCAAGCACGTCGGCGGCGACGGTTCTTTTCGCCGGCATGGGCGATACGGGACTTTTGACATTGCGGCAGGCTCTGCCGGTAATGCTCGGCGCGGCGGTCGGCACGACACTTACGGTGCAGATCATTGCGTTTGACGTTGGCAACTGGGCGGTCTTTATCATCGTTGCGGGATTTCTCTTCAGGCATTTCGCCGGGCGGCAGTACTGGCGTGACGCGGGGCGGGCGGTCTTTGGGCTGGGGCTGGTTTTTTACGGGATCGCCATGATGAAAAACGGCGTCCAGACGGCGACAAATACGGCAAGCCTCGACTCCATCCGCTCCTCTCTCGCGACACTGTCATTCAACCCGTTTTATCTGTTTTTGCTGGGGATTGTGTTGACGGCCATATTGCAGTCAAGCGCGATAACCATGGCGCTTGCTTTCGCGTTTCTCGCCAACGACCCTCTGGCGGTCAGAGTCGCCGTGCCGATAGCGCTTGGCGCGAGCGTCGGCACATGCAGCGCAGGGCTTATCTCCGGCATTGCCTCCCGCCCCATAGGCAGGCAGATTGCCGTCGGGCATTTCGTGATGAAGCTTCTCGGCGCTTCGTTTTTCATGCTCATACTGGGGCCCTTTACGCACACGGCGCAGATATGGTCCGAGCGCCTCGGCACATCGTCGAACATGCGCGTCATCGCCAATGCAAACACGCTTTTTTCGCTGCTGTATTGCGTGATATTCCTGCCGCTTGTGCCGGTAGTCGAGCAGTTGGTGCTGTCGCTTGTGCGCGGCGAGAAACTCCCTGCGCCGCTGGAGCACTTCTCGCTGAGCGACCTCGACGACGCTCCCGGCGCCGTACGAAAGGCTCACGCTCAGACTGCCAGGCTCGGCCGCACAGTTCTCAAGATGCTGCGGCAGGTGCAAACCGCATTTCTTGTCGACGCGGGGCAGGTCGTTGACGAGATGAAGCACTCGTACGCGATACTCGATACGTGCGACACCGTTCTGAGTGATTTCCTGAGACGCATTGACGAAGGCGACCTCTCCAGCGAGGATAACCACGCACGGAGCCTTTTGCTCTATTACGTGCGTGACATCAGATACATAGGCGACGTTGCAATAAAGCAGCTTTTGCCGCTGGCGGTCACGAAATCCCGCAAGGGGCTCGATTTTTCGATAGAAGGGGCACAGCAGTTCGAGCGGTATCACCGGCTGATAGCCGACGATTTTTGTGAAGTCCTCGACCATCTCGAAGGGCTTCCCGCCGACCTCAAGACGGTGCTTTCGCACGCGCACTCCGTGGACGCCATGCGGTCAGCCATAGGCCGTTCGCACGTCATGAGGGTCTCCAGAGGCGTGACGGCCGACATCGATACGAGCAGGATTCTCCTCGATGCCGTTGCATCCCTAAGGGCAGTCCATTACTACATTTGCGACATGATAAACCTCGCGAGTGACAAAAACTGACACGCCGTTTCGGGCCTTTCATCATTCCTCGCGTCTCCAAAATATCGAAACCTCCTGCACTCCCACGGTGTAAAACCCCCCGGCAGCCTGTTACGCGGCAGGCAAACTTTACCGCGAAACAGAAGGGGGATTCACGGTGGGACCGAGGAAGAAAAGGAAGTGTTCAGGTTTTACGCTGGCTGAGGTTGCCTGCGTGATCGGCATCGCAAGCATAGTGACGAGCCTTGCCGTCGTAGGCGGTCTTCACGCCAAGCACAGAAGCGAGATTAGCGCGGCCAACGCGGACGTGATAGCCCTCGAGACGGCGCTGAGGGCGTTTCAGTCCAAACGGGGCGCGGACCCGTCCGACATCAACGGGGACGGGCTGACCACGACCGACGAGATCGTGAAGCAACTCAAGAGTTGGGGAACGCTCAGGCAGGATTTCAACCCCACCGACCCTTGGG
>CALMGO010000158.1 GCA_937863625.1 uncultured bacterium | reverse complement strand
GATCGGCGGCGAGGTTCAAATAGCCGTTGAGACGAGCGATGATTACGGAATCGAAGAAGCGCAGCTTGTGCTGGTCGATGACGCCACCCAGACGCAGCGACTTTTGTACAAGTGGGAGGCGCTTGAGACAAAGGCGACTACGCTCACGCACAGCATCGTGCTCGACAGAGGCGAATTTGAGGCGGGCAGGACATACTACTACTACGCAACGGCAATCGACGCGAATGTCCTCACCGGTCCCGGAACGGGTAAGAGCGCAAGATACGCGATTCGGGTGGTGGACCCGGAGGCGGCCAAAGGCGAACTCGTGACAGCACTCACCGACATGGCGGAGCGCATTGCAGAGCTTATCACCAGGCAGCAGGGGGCGCGGGACAAGACATCGGCGCTTGACGCCGCAAGCGAGGGATTTGGCGCCGGCCTGGCAAGCATACGCGCAGAGCAGTCGACAATACGAAGCGAGGCGACGGCCATGTCTTCGGAGGCCGCCGGAGGGAGCCGCTGGGCAGAAGCAGCGACGAGAGTTCTTGAAGGACTTGCCGCAGGCGAAATGACCGAAGCGCTCGATGAATGCGACAGCATCTCTCGACTCACGGCCGCGGGAGAAGGTGCTCATGTTACCGCCCTTATCGGGACGCAGGAGAGGATTTTAGAAGTACTTGGACGCCTCCTCGGCGCACTCAGGGGGCTTATTGAAGACGCGCGTTCAGGGAAACTTGACCCCGGTACGGACACTCCGTCGGAGGCACAGGAACAACTTCGTAAACTCCTGGCGGACCTTCAGCGCTTCATTGAAGATCAGAAACGAATAATCGAGTCCACAAATAACCTCGCAGCCGTGCCGGTTGACGACTACACGGACGAGGACCGCAAACGACTCGATGAGCTGGCGGCCGCCGAGGAAAACTGGTCGAACTTTCTCCATGAAGCATACAGCGATCTGTCGAAACTGCCCGAGCAGGATTTTTCAAACCCGTCAATCCTCAATGACATAGTCGAGACATATTCTGAGATCGAAATGGCGGCGGATGCGCTCAGCATGAAGGCTGTTGAGATAGCCGTGCCACGCGAGCAGACGGGGTTGGAACTGGCCGAGGCGCTGACGACGCACCTGGAGAAGTGGCTTCCCGACTTCCCTGACAGAATCAAGTGGAACATGGAGGAGCCGCTTGTCGACACGGATGTGCCGATGGCGGAGCTTCCGGAAAGCCTGCAGGACATCGTGGGCGAGCTGATGGAGCAGGAGGAGGACCTTTTCAGCGATATCGAAGACGTGTCGAGTTCGTGGGCCGACAGTTTGGATAAGGGAGCAGGCTGGGATGCCCTGGACGGGCCGATATCAAATATGAGCGCGCAGGGTGTCACCGGGAACGCGCTGCCCAATTCAAGCGAGATAGGCGGGCGAAGCGGAGAGGGAAGAACCGGCAAGAGCGCGGGTGAATTCGTAGGAGACAGCGCGGTCGGCAAGGGGGGAAGGAGGACACCAACGAGGATTACCCCCGACCCCTTTATCGCCGGGCAGATAGATGACACCTCCGCTGAAGCGGCCGGCGGGGCGACAGGAGGCGGCAAGGAGAGCGGCGCGGGCGAGAGGGGGCTGTCTGGCCCGGTGCCGCGGCAACTGTCGGAGTCGATAGCGGCGCTCTCGGGCAGACAGGCGCAGATAATCTCCCAAGCTCAGAAAGTAAATATGGCGCTCAGGCTTTCGGGGTATCCAAACGGCGACATGGAGGCGGCGCTCTCCATAATGGAGCGGACACAGGAAGACCTGACAGGCATGCGGCTTGGCAACGCGATAAGACAGCGCAGACAGCTCGTGAAGAGCCTTAAGAGCGTTACCGACATCGTGGGCCAGCGGATAGTTATCAAAAAGGATACGACACTTGTGTTGCCGAAAGGGCTGCAGGAAGAGATAATGGACGGGGCGCAGGGGCAGGCGCCCCGGGGTTACGAACTTCTCTTGAGAGGATACTATGAGTCGCTCAGCACTACAAAATAGCCTTGTCAAGGCGGCGGTCGTCGCGGGGCTGATACTTTCGGCAGGGGCGGCGGCACTTGGCTGGGGAATGACGGGACATGAGATCGCCGTACGAAGGGCTGTAGGCATACTGCCGGACGAAATGAAGCCTTTCTTTGTCGCCAATAGAGAAAACATCACCTTGTTTGCAGACGAGCCTGATGCACTGAGCAGGGTGGACAGTTCAGAAGGAGCCAATCACTATTTGGACCTGGATGCATTCGACAGTTATCCGTTTCACAATATCCCGGCGGACGAGGCGGAGTTTGCAAAACGATTCGGCGCGGAGGCTACCGGAAAGGGGCGCCTACCGTGGGCTGTAAGAGATACCTACGGGAGGCTCGTCGCGGCCTTTCGCGCGAGGGATTACGAGGCTATACTTGAACACGCCGGATACCTCGCGCACTACGTGTCGGACTCAACGATGCCCCTTCACGCGACAAAGAACTACAAAGGGCAGGAGACCGGCAACGTTGTTTTCAGCACGGAAGCCGCTGACAGGCACGTACATGTGCGTTTTGAGATAGGGATGATCGACCTGTACTTTGACGATATCGACAAAGCTGTTGCGGCGGCTGTGGGGCAACCGCACAGGGTGGAGGATGCGGCGGCTGAGGCGCTCGCGAATCTTAAGGCATCATATTCACTCATCGACAGGATACTCGAAACTGACAAAGAGGCGCTGGCGCCAGAGGGAAAGGCGGACACGCTTTACTATAAGACAATGTATGATAAAGTTGGAGACGTGGCGAAGGCACAGCTGGCGCTTGCGGCGGAGGAAGTGGCGAGTTACTGGCGGAGCGCATGGGAGGACGCCGGCAAACCGAGGCTTATCGCCGGAGAGGTGCGTCTCACGGTAGACCCTCTTACCATCAAGCCGGCCGAGAAGGCCGGAAACCAGGGAAACGAGACGGAGGCTGCAAAGTGATTGATCTCAGGAGCGACACCGTAACAATACCTTCCGGGCCGATGCGGGAGGTAATGGCGCAGGCAGAGGTGGGCGATGACGTTTACGGGGAAGACCCTACAATAAACGCGCTGGAAGCGAAGGCAGCGGATATCCTCGGCAAAGAGGCGGCGGTATTCGTCCCGACAGGCACGATGGCCAACCAGATCGCAGCCAAGGTACATACAACGCCTGCAAGCGAGATCATACTTGCAGCTAATTCGCACGTATTCACGTCGGAGTCAGGCGCAGTTGCGGCGATCTCGGGGGTAACGCTTAATCTGAGGAGCAGCAAGAGGGGGCTTCTGGACGCAAAGGACGTCGCAGGCGCAGTACGCGCAGATAACCTGCACATGCCGCCGTCAAAGCTCGTGTGGATTGAGAATACACATAACGCCGGCGGGGGGGCGGTCTATCCGCTGACGCTGGTGAAACAATTGTCGGAAGTGGCGCGGGCGAACTTAATGGCGCTGCACATGGACGGGGCGCGCCTCTTTAACGCGGTCGTCGCGTCGGGCACGAGCGCCGAGGACTACGCTGGGCCGTGCGATTCGCTGAGCTTTTGCCTCTCCAAGGGACTCGGGTGCCCGGTAGGGTCGGTTTTGGCCGGGAAGAAGGGATTTATCAGCGAGGCAAGGCGCTGGCGTAAGATATTGGGCGGGGGGATGCGGCAGGCCGGAATCTTAGCCGCGGCCGGGATATATGCTCTTGATAACAACATCAAGCGGCTCGCGGAAGACCACGCGAATGCGAAGATACTGGCGGAGGCGCTCGCGGGGCACCCAATGGTGAGGCTCGACGCGGAAACCGTGGAGACAAACATCATAGTGACGGAATTTGACGAAACGGTGGACGCGGTGGATCTGGCCACCAAATGCGCCGCTGAGGGTGTGCTTTTTCTGCCAAACCCCATGTTCCAAAACGACAAATTCGGTTTTGATCCCTACCTCGTTCAATTGAGCGACAAGAGGCTCAAAGGGTACCTTGGTCCCGGATCCTGTGGTAAAGGTGGTCTTGAAGCCGTTAGGGTAACCCGCTTCGGCTAAAAGTTTTTTGGCCCGTTCCGGATCATAGGGATCGGCCTTCTTTTTGGAATCAAAGCCGGGATGGTAGGGGGCCAGGAAACTGCCCCACGGTTCTGTGGCATCATTTAAAACATTTTTGCAGATCCCGGCCCGATCAATAGCCAGGCTGGCGGCCTTTCTGACCCGTTCGTCATGGAAGGGGCTGGGTTCTTTAGGCCGGGCCAGATCCTGGAAGACCATGGTGTAAAGAAAAGTATGCTGACTCCAGATAATCCTCAGATTGGC
>CALMGO010000157.1 GCA_937863625.1 uncultured bacterium | reverse complement strand
GAAACTCTCCCACCCGCGCGAGACTCTCTTCGGTCATGGCGTCAAGAGTCATGCCGATGGCCGCGAGCGCTCCCGCGCCACGTGCGTCAGGCGCACCGACCCTGACGACAAAATGTCTCAATATCGGCAGCCTGCGCGTCACCGCGCGAAGCACTTTTGCGCACGCGGTTGCGACGCTCACTCTGTCGTACCTTCATCCGGTGTTGGTTCGCCCAGCGTCTTTACAATCTTTGCCGGAACGCCCGCCACGATGACATTTGCCGGAAAGGATTTGTTTACCACGGCGCCCGCCGCGACGACTACGTTATCGCCCAGTTCCACCCCCGGCAGTATCACAGCCCGCGTGCAGATCCACACGTGGTTACCGAGTTTGATGGGAGGGGCTGGGATATGCTTCATGTGGTTCAGCGGGTCGTGGTTGGCGCTTATTATGGATGACCCGGGCGCCACCCCGACGTAGTCGCCCACCTCTATGCCGTTTACCGCCTGGATATAGACGCCGCATGAATACCCGGGGCGCGAGCCCTTGCCGAGCTTGATCCTGTCCGCGTGGACTACGAAGCTCGATGGATGAATAGGCCATTTCGCTCCCGGACTCGACCCCGAGAGCACCTGCCATGCCTTCCACGTAAACGCCTGCCTGAGCGTCATCCTGTGAGACCTCTCAAAAAGCATTGCGGTTATGCGGTCCCTGAGTCTGCGTTTCCATGAACGTTTGACTTCGCTCATTTCTTCACAAACCTCCCGTAAGTCATGGCCTTAATACGCTGCCAGTCCTTGTCCTGGAGCGCCCCGGATATGTGGAGAGCCGCCAGGTACACCGGCAGAAAAGTCGCCATCCCGAGGACGAGTTTGATCGCCGCCGTCACGTCCGGTCGCACGAGCTTCTCTGATATCCTCCCTGCGTACGATGATAGCATCGCGTCAGGCACGAGAAGCGCAGCCGAGCCCACGAGCCCCGCCGCAAGCGCCGCCGCGAGCACCTTGAAATAGGCCGCCCATGGCCACAGCCGCCCCATCTTGAAGCCGAGTTGCTTTCCGATAAAAAAGAGCATGTAGAAGAACAACCCAAACGCCAGCGCCAGCGACCCCAGAGGCGGCCCCGTAGGCCCCAGAGCCTTGTAGAGGGTCAGGTTCGTGCCCACCTTCAGCAGCACAAGTATGACCGAGGCGTAAAGGATCTGCCTCGTCTGTCCTATGGCCTGCAGAACGTGACCGTACAACGTCACGCGCATCAGCAGAGCCACCTGGTACAGCCGGAAGTACAGCGCGCTCTCCGCGTATCTTTCCCCGTAGAGGGCCACTATCACGGGAGTCGCGAAAAACATTATGAATCCCATCGTGCCGAGGACGAATACCGAGGTCTTTCTTATGGACTCCTGCCATATCTTCAGAAACTGCGCCTTCTCGCCCTGCTTGTAGAGACGCGCCAGTTCCGGTATCAAGACCGTCATCACCGACTCGGAGATTTCCCCGACAAACGGCAGCGCCAGCGCCCCCACGCTGTACACCGCGAAAAACGTCGTGTCCTCGTACCTCCCGATAAGGCCCCTGTCTATGAGCTTGCTCACGCCTCCCACCGCAGCCGACAGCCCCAGCGGCACTGAGTACGCGAGGATCTTTACGGCCAGCCTGTTTTCCCAGATGACGCCGGCATGGGGCAGTATTTTTATTGTGTAGAAAGTCGTCATCGCAAACTTAAACGCCGCCACGTAGACCGCGACCTTGACGGCGTTCTCGAGCCCCCAGCCTAGAAGCGCCGGCACCGCGAAGGACAAGAGCATCATCACGCGGTCGAAAGGCAGGTAAAACATGAGAAACTTATACCGGTTGGCCGCCACGAGGAGCCGCCTGATGTACGAGCCGCCCAGGGTGAACGCATAGAAAAGGAAGAAATCCCTCACCAGAGGGGCGAGGCGTTCGTTATCGTGGAAATAGTGTGCGACGAGCGGAGCCGTAAAAAACGTCACCGCCCCGAGAAGCATACCCAGCCCGAAAAGAAGCAGCATAACGATGTAAACCGCCGCCGCCTTCTTTTCTTCCTCGACAACCGAGTAGAAGTAAGTCAGGCTTGACGGGAGGCCCATTATAAGTATGCCCGAGAAGAGCGTGTACACGTACATGAGCTGCAGGTAGTCGCCGTATTCCTGCTGCGTGAAAACGCGCGCAAGTACCATGCTCGTCACGGCGCCCACCACGTTGGCGCTTATCTGCGCCGCCATGTACAAAAGCGCGCGTCCCGAGAAGGATCTGCCGGCCATAGAACTATGCCCCCCTGGCCTTGCCGGTGAGGCTCTTCTTCACCAATCCCGCGATCCGGTCCCCGGCCTTGCCGTCGCCGAATGCCTCCAGGCGCTTCTGCGGCGGATGCTTGCGAAAGAACATCACCGCAGCCGAAATAGTCACCGCATCGGCTCCAGCCAGTATGTTCCAGCCAGCCTCGACCGTCTCGACCCACTCCGTCTCGTCGCGGAGAGTCACGCACGGCGTGCCGTGAAAACACGCTTCCTTCTGCATGCCGCCCGAGTCGGTCAGTATCGCCGCCGCCGAACGTTCGAGCGTCACCATCTCGAGATAGCCGACCGGTTCAACCACGCGCACCGCCCCCTCCGGAGTTATGCCCGAAGCCGCGAGCCTCGCCCGCGTGCGCGGGTGAAGCGGCAGCAGCACGGGCTTGTCCAGCGACGCCAGCACAGACATGATCGCCTCGAGCCGAGCCGCGTCGTCGGTATTTTCCGCCCGATGCAGCGTGGCGAGGTAAAATCCCTTTTCGCCGAATTGCCCCGCGCACGTCGTGTCGAGCGCCACGGCGCGTCCGGAGTAGTAGAGCGCCGCGTCGTACATCACGTCGCCCACGTTGTACACCCTTTCCTTTATGCCCTCGCGGTTTAGATTATCCACAGCCGTTTCCGTCGGGCAGAGGAGAATTGACGACACTCTGTCGGAGAGAATCCGGTTTATCTCCTCCGGCATGCGCATGTTGAAACTTCTGAGCCCCGCCTCGACGTGCGCCACCGGAATGTGGAGTTTCGCCGCCGCTATCGCCGCCGCCAGCGTGGAATTCGTGTCGCCGTATATGATTACGAGCGCCGGCTCGGTTTCCATCATCACCTTTTCGAGCGCCTGGAGCATGAGCCCCGTCTGTCTGCCGTGCGGCCCGGAGCCGATGCCGAGGTTTATGTCCGGCTCGGGGATGTCGAGTTCGTCGAAGAACACCTTCGACATGCCGTGGTCGTAGTGCTGACCCGTATGAACGAGCACCTCGCGAACCCCTGCCGTATCAAGCGCCCGGCTAACGACGGCGGCCTTTACAAACTGCGGCCGCGCGCCCACTATGCTCATCACGCTCTTTCGTCTGGGTGCCATTGTTGCGCCGTTATTCCTCTCTGGGCTTTAGTGCATTATCGGCCAGGTCGTATACGTCCCCGCAGCGCGAACACGTCACAGTGACGCCGTTTGCCGCGCCGAGTTTCTCTCCGCACTTGCATATCCAGCCGTGCTGCCTCGCGGGGTTGCCGTAGACGAGCGCGTAATCCGGCACGTCGCGCGTCACGACGCTGCCCGCTCCGACAAAAGCGTAGCGTCCCACAGTCGCCCCGCAAACGACCGTCGCGTTGGCGCCGATCGAAGCGCCCCTTCGCACGAGCGTCGTGCGATATTCGTCCTTTCGC
>CALMGO010000156.1 GCA_937863625.1 uncultured bacterium | reverse complement strand
GCAGAGGCGGCGTTCCCGAGAGGGATGATGAGCACAACGCAAGTAGTCCTTCCCACCTCATCAAGCAGGTAGACCGTATAGCTGAACGAGAATGGCTGCTTTGAGGATTGCATCCTCACTTCGTGGCCAAATGCGGCGAAATCCTTCTCCGTGAAAGTAAGGTCACCGATAAGCCAATCCGGGTATTTCTCGTAACCCGCCCAGTTGTTCCAATCAAGGCGTTCTTTGAGCGCAGCAAGCACGTTGCGTTCCCAGGGAATATCCCTGGCCAGACGTGCTGATTTGCCCGGCGGGAGTTTTCTCAACACGCTTTCGGCTATGCCTATGGTCCGCATCGGATTCGCGAATATGCGCACAGCCACATTATGGCGGGCAAGGAGCAGACTCGAAGGGTTCTTCCCATTGAGGTTGTCACGAAGGCCGGGGTCGCCCGGAATGCCGTAAAAGCAGACGTCGCCGACGGATTTGATACGCGTCGGATCGGCCAGTATGTATGCGGTCCTCGGCACGTCGATGGTCAATTCAAGCAGTTTCTCGTGAGCCGCCTGTGCAGAGTCCATGATATAGATGTGTATCGCTGCGATAACCTGCTCGTTTTTGTCGAGTACATACACCGTGCGGGATCTGGCCCCTGCCCACCGCATTATTATGCTTTCCCCGTAAGAGGAGAAGTCCTCTTCGGAGAGAGAGATATCCTCGACAATCACCTCGGGCTGCGTTGTCACGCCTCCCCATGTCTCCCATGCGTAGTAGCGCTTGAGTCCCGCCATTACTTCCGCCGAGAGTTTCTCGTCGGCCGCAGCCGTCTGTGAAAGAAACACGACCATCGCAGCGACCCACAACGCTAATATGCCCCGTAACTGCCACCTGTGCGTATGCATCCCGTTCCTCGCTTCCTGCGCTCCATCCAGAAAGAACTGCACTCCTGCACGTTCTCAAATACCCCTATTGTGCCTTTTACGACAGGCGAAAACACGCCGGCGGACTAATCGACAAGCGCTTCGACTATCTTAGCATCCACGAACGGTGCCACCTTGATTTCGTCGCCATATTCAAGGATTTCCACCGTAACGTTGTTGCGCGCGAACACCACATTATGACGCCGCCGTTTTGCGGCTTCCGGGTTTCCTTTTCCCTCGACGTATGTCCCATAAAACGACACGTCGCCGAGGTCCGCCGCGCTGTCCTCCTCGGCGCGTGACAGTGCCATCGAACCGAATAAACGACGCCCCAAAAGAGCCCTTTTGGCCTGCCTGCTTGTGTCAAAGACGGCGATGCCGATTGTCGCGACTCGTGCGCCGTCTGCGTCAAATATGCTGATGCTCTCCATGGCCGTCTTTTCGGCGCTTCCGATGACCTGCCCGCCGAACTTCTCGAGGTCGGCCCGCTTGAGGCGAACCTCCGTGACGCGCTTTCCCTCGATTCGCACTTTGTCCGCCCAGTCACGCACGTCGTCGATAGTACTGTCGAGGATATCCGGGGTTTCCTTTTTCGCGCCCGTATCCGCCGTCTCCTCTGCCCCGACCACAAGCGAGGCGACGATTTTGCCGTCTATGCTCCGTGCAGTCTCCATGACGAACTTCGTTCCGTGCACCTCCGCCACTACGTTGTTACGCGCAAACAAAACTTCCGTCCAGGGTGTCGCCGTTTCTCCGGTGTCATCCTTAACCATCCACGTCCTGTAGAAAGACACGTCCCCTACATCGTAGTTGCCCCCTTCGGCCGCGATCTCATTAAAGCCTGGAATCAGTCTGAAAGATAACGCCCGTTTTGCCGCCATCGCCGTCTCGTATCGCCTGATGCTGCACGTCGCAACGAGCGCGCCTTCATCGAGCACCGCCACGACGTAATCCGACCTCTCCGGCAAGGGGACCACCTGCAAATGCCGCCCCTCATGCGCGACGTCGGCATCCGTCAAAACGATATCGCTTGTCGCTCTTCCCGGCACCTTGAGGCGTGTGCTCCATGCGTCAAACCCGTGACTCCTGTTGCGGAAGACGATATCGCTGTCGCTCCGGCTGTCCGTGAGTTCGGCTGTGTTTCCCGCGCCGGCGGCAAGTATGACCACGACCGCGGTAACCACTAGAGTGACGGACGCCAGCAGGCAACAGCGTATTCTCATTTCGCCCCCTCATTCTTGACGAGTATTGTTTCGCCGTCCACTTCAAGGACTATGTCCCCGCGAAGAGACATCGTGCCGCGGCGTCCGGCGTCGGCGAGTTTCTCGGCCAGGCGCATCCACTCCTCGCTGCCGAACTCGATTGTCCGCGTCGGCTTTTCGGCCGGAGTGCCGACTACGCGGCTATCGACCCACCTGCCGCTCTGGTTATAGAACGCGCGGTCGCTTACCTGCTGGACGGACGTCACCGACACTCGCGCCATCCTCTCGTCATAGTAGGTGTTACTTATGTTGAGCCGATCCTGGCGGAACTGATAAGCGTTATTGGAGGCCTGGTTTACCGCGCTGAGCCCCATGCGCGTATTCATCCCGCGATCGACGAGGTTGGTCGTCGCCTCCGACATCACGCGCGCGACGTCGCCAAGGTCCGTCCCCTCTCTTGCGAGAAACGCGGTGTACTCGGTCAATACTCCAAACTGCGTCGAGAGCCTCACGATTTCGTCGATAAGTTCCTTTATCCGAGGATCGCGCCCGGCCGCATCCACCGTCATCACGCCTGTCTCGGCGCCGAGTTGTCTGATTGCGTCCACAAGCACGGCGATTCTCCGGCTGGCCCAGAGGCGCGGCACGAAGGAGTTTTGCGTTTTGGCGTTAGATGGGTCGAACGGGAACTTGAATTTGCGTTCCTTCCCGAAGTAGTTGCCGCCGAAGACGAAATCGAGCGGCTCGTCACCGCGGTACTGGCCAAGGACGACGAGCTGGTCGACCTCGAAAAGGTCCGGCACCTTCGAAGGTATGACGTCCGCGACGCGCGACCGGGCGCTTCCTGACGCGTCAAAGACGGCCAGTTCCGGTGACGCGAGCACCGGCCCGGCCAGCCTGCGAAACACAAGCGCCACTTTGGCCTCGACGTCTTCCTTCGGCAGCACAAATGTCGAGGTCGCTCTGCTGTCGCGGGCGACCCTTTCAAGGAGCGGCACGTTTACGTCCACCCCTGCGCCGAAGGTGAAGATGCGCTTTCCGTAGACATTGCCCTTCATCGCCATGTCGCCGATTGCCGCTTCGCTCGTCTGTCCCACGGTCGGCAGGCCGTCCGTCAGGAACAATACTATCGGGAGAGTCCCTTCGACGGGTTTCTGCCGTAGCGCCTCCCCGAGCGCGTCGTAAATATTCGTCCCGCCGCTTGCCTTGATCTTTTCAAGGTATTCGTGAGCGGCCTCGACGTTTGCTTTGGTGTTCTCCACCGGCGCGCCTGCGAACATGTCCACGCCTTCGTTATAGGCAATGATGTTGAAACGCTCATTGTCCTCGAGCGCGGAGAGTATCTGCAGCGCCGCCTCGCGCACCTGGTCGAGTTTCTCGCCGCGCATGCTGCCACTTCGGTCAAAGACGAGAGTCACCTCGCGCTTTATGGACTGCGCACCTGTCTCAGCCTCGGAAGGCAGCCCTGCCAATAGAAGGAAATACCCGCCTCCGACGCTCGCGTCAGGATACGCAAAGACCGTTGCGGACATCCCGTCGCTCTCACGCACGTACGAGAGACGGAAGGCAC
>CALMGO010000155.1 GCA_937863625.1 uncultured bacterium | reverse complement strand
GCGGCTTACTGCGTCACCGGCGGTGACACAGTAGAGGATATTGGTCTCGACGTGGGCGAGGGTGCCGTGGAATCGGTCGTCATCCTTTCGCATGGGAACGGACTGCCAAAGCCCGCCGTCCCTGGACCATTTTATGGAAACCTGGCCGCCGTCTTCCGGGTAAACGACGGCATAGACCTCGGCATCGGAACCGAGAAGCATCCTGACGGTGCCGGGTTCAATATCGCTGATGCGGGTACGGGTCGGGGCGGGGATATCGGCCCAGGGATAGACGGCTCGCATCGCCGAGGTCCAGACGCTTTTGGGGGTGAAGAGGCTGTAGAGGAAAACGACTATTATGAGAGTAACGGTCACATAGCCGAGTCGCACGAAGCGGCTGCTGTCAAGGCTGGCGTCGATGTCGATGCCCTGGAAGCCACCGGCGGCCTGATGGGCGACGAGGGGCAGGACAGAGCGTTTGGGGGCGGATTTATTGAGTTGTATGAAGGTAATGAGGCTGTTTTTGAACTGAGGGAAGGCATCTTCGACCCTTTTTGCGACGTAGAGGCTGTTTATTGAGCGGATAAAGGGCACAACGACGAGGGAAGTGAAGAGCAGGCAGGCGATGACGGTGAGCAGAAGGAGCATCAGCATTCTGACGGAAGTGGGCAGTGCGAGGAGATGGTCGAGAATAATTTCAAAAAAGAGCCAGCAGGCGAAAAAGAGGAGCGTGGCAATGACGCCTTCGGCCAAAGTCAGGAGCCGGGCATGCCTTGCGGCGCGTTTGAGGGCCTTATGGATGAATCTATCGGCGAACATTTATCCTCCCAGAACGTATATATATTAGGACGAACGCGCCAAAGAGCAAGGGCCGCGATAAGCGGGCGACATTGACAAAAGAGGCTGGTTCTGCTATTGTTAAGCAGGAAAAGCCGCATACACACAAGAAAGAAGGACGCCGGCAATGGCTGACGACCTCAACTCAATGCTTGCCAACTGGGAGTACAATCCCACGGACGAGGCCGCAAATGTCCGGTTGGCGCTGGGGAACGACGCGACGGAGCGGGTACAGCTTCGGGTGCGTTTCGGGGTATTGGAGATTCGCGCGGACGGGGCGCCGGAGACGGGCGGCGAGTCGGTGCTGGATGAATTGAACCGGCAGCTTTCGGAGTACAGGGCTCGCAAGGGGAGCGACAGGGGATTTTCGATAAACGACCTTCAGACAGCGCAGGCGTCGCAGGAGATAATGGACTACTACCAGCGGCGGGTGTGCTTTTTTCTTTTGGGGGACCACAGGCGAGCGATGCGCGACGCCGAGCACAATCTGGACCTGATAGGTATGCTTCGCAAATACAGCGTGGACGAACGCACGGTGCTGTCACACGACCGTTACAGGGCGTTTGTGCTGATGGACCGGGCGCGTGCGGCGGCGATGGTAGCGGTGGAGCAGGACGATTTTGACCGCGCGATGATGGAGATAGACGAGGCGATATCGGCGATAGAGGATTATTACAGGTCCTATTCGCGCGACGACCTCATCGAGGACAGCAACGAGATCGAGGTTTTGAGAGAACTCAAGGTCGAGCTTCGCGGCCAGTACGGCATAGCGCTG
>CALMGO010000154.1 GCA_937863625.1 uncultured bacterium | reverse complement strand
GGGGGATCGATATAGACGACTTGCGCGGGAAAGTGGTGCTGCTTGATTTCTGGACATACTGCTGCATCAACTGCATGCACATCATACCGGATTTGAAGAAACTCGAAGCAAAGTACGGCAGTGAACTGGTGGTTATCGGCGTACACTCGGCGAAATTCGCAAACGAGAAAGAAAGCGCCAATATCCGCGAGGCAATTTTGCGTTATGGAATAGAACACGCTGTGGCTAACGACGCGGATTTTGTAATCTGGAAGAAATACGGCATCACGGGCTGGCCTAACCTCGTCGTCATAGACCCTGATGGGAAAATCGTCGGCACCCTGAGCGGCGAGGGCAACTACGAAATACTCGACGACATCATCGCCTCGCTCGTGGAGAGATTTGAGGGGAGGCTCGACAAGCGGCCGATAAGCCTGTCGCTCGAAAAGAACAAGGCGGAGCCGTCGCTTCTGGCGTATCCGGGGAAAGTGCTGGCTGACGAGGCGGGCGGGAGGATATTTGTAGCCGACAGCGGGCACAACCGGATACTCGTGACAGACATGGGGGGCAAAGTCCTTGCCGTCGCGGGAAGCGGCGAGGCGGGGAAGGCTGACGGGGGATTTGGCGAGGCGCAATTTCAGAACCCGCAGGGGATGGCGCTTGAGGGGGAAAGCCTCTTTGTGGCGGATACGGATAACCATCTCTTGCGTAGGCTGGACCTGGATGCGCGGACGGTGGAGACGGTCGCGGGAACCGGGGAGCAGTCGAGGGCGTGGCAGGGGGGCGCGGCGCTTGGTACGGCGCTTAACAGCCCGTGGGATATCGTAATCGCGGGCGCTAAGAAGGATATGTATATCGCAATGGCGGGCTCGCACCAGATATGGGTGTGGCGGCGCGGCGAGGGAATCGTGGAGCCTTTTGCAGGGTCGGGCAGGGAGGGCATCTTCGACGGGGCGCTCACTGAGGCGGCGCTCGCGCAGCCGAGCGGAATTACGACGGACGGGAAGAACCTCTACTTTGCAGACAGCGAGGTGAGCGGGCTCAGGATGGTGGAAGATTTTGAGGGGGCGGCTCGGGTGAAGACACTTGTCGGCAAGGGGCTATTTGATTTCGGGGACGTGGACGGGCGGCTTGCGAAGGCGCTTTTGCAGCATCCGCTGGGGGTGGAGTATCAGGAGGGCATCGTGTACGTCGCGGACACGTACAACGACAAGGTGAAGGCGGCCGACATCGCTGCCGGGACGATAGAGACCTTTGCCGGCGGAGGCGGGCCGGGACTCGGGACTGTGGATGCGCCGCAGTTTTATGAGCCGGGGGGCCTGAGCGTGGCGGGCGGGAAACTCTACGTGGCGGATACGAATAATCGCGCCGTCCGGGTAGTGGACCTGGCGACGCGGCGCGTGACAACCTTCGAGATTACCATGGAGGCCGAGGAGAACGCGGGGGAGACGTTTGACGTGACGGGCGGCGTGGGACAGGTGGACCTCGGCGGGAGAGAGATACCGACGGGGGGAAGGATTAGAGTGGCGTTCGACTTGCCGGTTGGGTATCACATTAACGAACTGGCCGCGCCGAGCGTACAAATCAGGGCGACCGGAGCCGATGGCAAGACGTGGGTGGGAAAGAGAACTGCGCCGACAGTCGACGGCGATACCGTAACGTTTGACGTGTCAACGGGCGGCGTCAAAGAGCCGGTGAGGATAGAGGCGCATATACTTTTTTACTACTGCAGAGTGGACGGCACGGGGCAGTGCAAGATAGGCACGGCGGTCATCGACGGGGCGGCAGGGGATGGCAACGAAACGCTGACGCTCACGTACAAGGTGGTTGAATAACTCTGCGGCGACAGGGACACGGACAAAAGGCGGCCTCATGTGCGCGGGTGGAATGAATTGACCCGCGGCGGGCGGCGTTTAGAATCACACCTGTCAGTCAGTCAATTCCAAAGGGGGCGGTCATGGCGCTTGAACTGGTGTCGAAACTTCTGGCGGAAGGCGCGAAGGCGCACAGGGTGTCGAGCACGCCGGAGATGAAAGAGGGCAAGTGGCACACGCTCTTTGAATGCGAAGGCGCGGGCGTGATAACGCATTTGTGGTTTACTTTTCCGCCGGAGGACATGCATCTGGGTCGGCGCAGCCTCGTGAGGATGTACTGGGACGGGGAGAAGAATCCGAGCGTCGAGGCGCCTCTGACGGATTTTTTCGGGATTCCCTTCGGCCACACAGGCAGGCAGTACAGGATATCGTCCAAGTATATCACCATCGCGCCCAAGAACGGACTCAACTGTTACTTTGAGATGCCGTTTGCCAAGGGTGCGAAAATAGAAATCCTCCCGGAGCAGATCGAAAGCGGTGGGGGCTTTTACTTTCAGGCGGATTACTGCGCGTTTGCCGACGGGCTCCCGGAGCGGTACGGGAAACAGCGGTTTCACGCGCAATTTCGCTTTGAAAACCCGGCGGAGAACTACGGGCGCAACTATCTCTGGCTCGACGCGACCGGCAGGGGCGCGGTGGTGGGGATGACACTGGGCGTGGAGACACGCGAGCCGCAGGCGGACAGTTGGTATCACGGCGGCGGGGATATGATACTCGTGGACGGAGAAGAAGGCGCGTCGGCGCTTCACGGGATCGGGGCGGAGGATTTCTTCGGGCATTCGTGGGGAGTGGAGGAATTCAGCGCGCCGTATATCGGGACGCCTCTTCAGGAGAGAGACCGCAACGGCAAGATAAGGCGCGTGGCGTTGTACAGGTTCTTTGACAGGGACCCGGTGCCGTTTGAAAAATCGGCGCGGTGCATTATCGGCGCGCTTGCCAACGCGTATTCGAGCGTGGCGTACTGGTACCAGGAGGAGCCGCACAAGGTGTTTTTCCGGACGCCGAAGGCGGACAAGCGGATGCCGTGGTCGCAGGCGCGCTACGGGACGTATGACGTCAGGGCGAAGGCGGCTGACGAGTGGCGGCTGCTTGCGCCGTTTAAGATAACGGGGGAGGAGCCTTTTGAAAAGGCGAGGGCGCTTGAACGGCGGGAGACCGGCAGGGAGAGATTTGTCTATGAGGCGACGGGAGAGAGGGCGACGCTGCCGGGCGGGGACAGGATAGCCGTCCGGTGGAGAAAGGTGAGCGCGCACCACGGGTGGGTGGATTTTCACGAGGTGGCGCGGCCGGCGACGAAATACATCAAACTGCAGACGGGCGTGGCGGGCTACGCGGTGAAATACATCACGAGCTCGCGCGCACGCGACGTCAGAATCAGGGTCGCCTTTGACGACGAGATGATGGTGAGCGTCAATGGAAAGCAGGTCTTTTGCGGGAGGCACGAGAGCGGCATTGCGGAGGAGACATTTGCGGCGCATTTCAAGAGAGGCAGAAACAGGGTGCTCGTGAAACTCTCCAACGAGGCGAATACGACGTGGCGGTTGTGGGCATTTACACTTTCGGTGGAGTAGGGCGAAGGCGGGAGACACAGAGTCCCGTGATAAGGGAAGGGATGACATGGCGCGCAAAGAGACGATGACTCCGAGAGAGCGGTGGCTGGCGGTGCTCGGGCGCGAGAAGCCGGACAGGGTGCCGATGGATTACTGGGCGACGGGCGAAGCTACGGCCAAACTCGTCGCATACATGGGGGCGCGGGACCTGGCGGAAGTATTCCGGCGGCTGCATATCGATGCCCCTGTTACAGTAGGGCCTCGTTATGCGGGGCCGGCGCTCGCGGCGGGGGAGAATGAATACGGCATAAAGCACGTCACGGCCGACTACGGGGGCGGGGCGTATGAAGAGGTGGCGGTGTCGCCGCTTGCGGGGTTCACGAGCGTGGATGATATAGAGGCGGGATACACGTGGCCGAACGCGGACTGGTATGACTATTCGGGGATAGCTGCGGCGGTCAAGGCGGCGGGCGAAAGACCGATACGGGGCGGCGGGAGCGAGCCGTTTCTCACATATAAGGCGATCAGGGGGCAGGAACAGGCGTTTATGGACCTCGTGCTCAATCCTGAGATAGTGCATTACTGTCTCGACAAACTCTTTGACCTGGCGTACGAGAATACGCGGCGGATATACGAGGCGGCGGGCGGACGGGTGGATATCTCGTACGTGGCGGAAGACATGGGGGGGCAGGAGGATTTGATGCTGTCGCCGGGGCAGGTGAGGGAGTTTTTGCTGCCTCGGATGAAGCGGATGATAGACCTCGCGCACGAGGCGGGGGTGTATGTCTTTCATCATAACGACGGCGCGATAAGGAAGATCTTGCCGGACATGATAGAGGCGGGGATTGATGTACTTAACCCTGTGCAGTGGCGATGCAAAGGGATGGAACGCGAGGGGCTAAAGCGCGACTTCGGCGGGAAGGTCATCTTTCACGGGGCGGTGGACAACCAGTACACGCTGCCGTTCGGGACGGTGGAGGAGGTCAGGCGCGAGGTGATGGACAATCTCGCGATACTGGGGGAGGGCGGGGGTTACATAATCGCGCCATGCCACAATATCCAGGCGGTGAGCCCTGCGGAGAATATCGTCGCGATGTATGAGACGGGTTACGAGGAGGGGTGGAGGTGAATGAAGAATGCTGACCCTACTTCGCGCCGAATCCTTCGGGTCCCGCCGCAGGCGGGTAAACCACGAAGTACACCCGCCGAGGCGGGGGCAAGACGCTGAAGGATGAATGCGGAATGGCCCTAAACCAAAACCAAGGCGGGTTCGCG
>CALMGO010000153.1 GCA_937863625.1 uncultured bacterium | reverse complement strand
GATAAGGTGCACGGATGCCAACAGCCAGTATGATGAGCAGGCGCTGGCAATAACGATCAGTTAAATAGCTTGTTGCCGGCAGCGGCAACGCTGCTGAGAAAGTGATGTAATGGCCGCCGGGGCGACCCGGCGGCTTTCCTTTTCTCGAACAATTATTTGAGGTCTCAAACACACGTTGAACAAAACCAAAAGGCGAAAGATATTTCAATTGACTCACACACCTTTGAGGGTGTATAAACTCCACGAGGAGACACTTCGTTGTATGTCAGATGCACAACTCAGGCATACGAGCCTGCGCCAGTGAACATTGCATCAAAGAGATACGCAACTGTGAGGTCCCGGCACCTGTGCCGTGCGGCAGAAAGCGAGGACGAAGGCAAATAATGCTGCAACGCCCCGTTCAGGGCAGCACAAGGCATGAGACAGTCGTTCTCTAAATAAAGAACACAGGCGAGGCAGGACTTTCCGGGAAATCTTTCTTCCACACGTCCATTTCCCAGAGGGACCCAGGCACAACGGGCATCGTCGCCCACGGGTCTTAATACGGGCACCGCCGTCCGATCACCCACCTCCCCTCCTGAGGCATTCCGGCTTCTTATGTGCGCATGGAGCCTTATACACCATACACCGGCAGATAAGGAGGTGATTGAACAGGGGCGCCGGGCCCCGGCAGACAGGGTACTTTTGGACTCTCAGCATACACTATGGACCATGAGGAGGCAAACTAATGCGAAAGACACTAACTATTGCGGCGGCACTTTTGTTTGTGGCGTTTGCCGGAGCGTCAGCCCTTGGGGCGACGTACTATGTAGCGACAAACGGGAGCGATTCCAATCCCGGATCGTCGAGCCTGCCGTGGCTCACTCTTCAGTACGCGGTGGACACTATCGCAAACGGCGACACGATTCTTGTAAAACCCGGGACGTACAGCGGGTGCCGGATAAGAATATCCGCCGCCGCGGGGTCGGCCAAGATGCTTGCGGCCGAAACGGCAGGCACAGTTCTTATTAACGCGCCGGGGGCGCTCTGCCGCAGGCCGTCGTGCATCGAGATAATAAGCGACGACTGGGGCGCGAGTCCTATCGATTACTGGGTGATAGACGGGTTTGAAGTAACAAGCAGCCCGAAGTGGGGCATTGACGCGATTCTGGCCAACCATCTGACGGTGCGGAACAACGTCACGCACAACAACGGAACAAGCGGCAACTACACGGGGACGCACCTTGCGTTCGGACACTACATGCTTGTCGAAGACAACACGTCGTATTCCAACACGGAGCACGGTTTCTACTGCAACAACGGCGCGGACTACGGCGTATTCCGCAATAACGTGACGCATAACAACACCTACATCGGCCTCCACATGAACGGCGACAGCGAGCAGGACGGAAGCGACGGCATAATGACCGAATGGCTGGTCGAAAAGAACGTATCCTATGGAAACGGCGCCAATGCTTTTGACGGCGACGGCGTCGAATACACCACGTGGAAGAATAACCTCATGTACGACAACGGTTCCAAGGGCATACACCTCACGTGCGTAGACGGGTTAGTTAACCCCCGCTATGACCGCATAGTAAACAACACGATCGTCGTACCGATCGGCGCATACTACTGCGTCAACTTTTTTAAGAACAACCAGACGGCAAGCCTTCCAGGCGGCAACAACAACACTATCTACAACAACATCCTCTACAATGCCGACATCACCAACTCGATGCGCGGGAGCATCATGGGCGTGAGCACCTGGATCACGACATGGGAATCGGACTACAATCTCGTAGTCAACCGTTTTGGCATTGACGACAACGCGACGAAGTACACTCTGGCCGAGTGGCGGGCGGCCTGGGGCCTCGACCTCAATTCGACGCTTTGCCTTGACCTTACACAGGCGGTCGTAGATGCGGCAAACAATGATTATCACCTCAAGACCGGCTCGCCGGCTATCGATGCAGGGACGACTCTCGCAGACGTCACAGACGACCTGGAGGGCAATTCGAGGCCGTCCGGCAGCGCGTATGACATAGGCTGCTACGAAGTCGCAGGCGGTCCTCCGGCAGATCTCGTCATTACTACGACGAGCCTACCCGGAGCGACGGTTAACGTCGGGTACTCGCAAAATCTCGCGGTCAGCGGCGGCGTAGGTCCGTACAGCTGGGCGGTTGTGTCCGGGAGTCTCCCCTCCGGGCTCACACTCTCGTCGAGCGGCACAATAACCGGAACGCCGACTGCCACCGGGACGTCAAACTTCACAGTCCAGGTGACGGATTCACAAACTCCGGCCGATACAGACACGCAGGCGCTGTCGATTGTAGTCAACGCACAGCAGATAGATCCTCTGGTAATCATAACGACAAGCCTGCCGAGCGTGAAGCGCAACAGATCGTACAGTCAGACACTCCAGGCAACGGGCGGCGTAACGCCCTACACGTGGTCGATAGTAAGCGGCAGCCTGCCTACGGGTCTGACGCTGAATCCCTCCACGGGCGTCATCAGCGGCACGGCCCCGAGCGTCAGGGGGACATGGAGCTTTACGGTCCAGGTGCAGGATTCCCAGGCACCGGCAGCCACTGACACCCAGGCGCTGTCGATCAAGGTGACGTAAAAGCGGAGAAGTACACGCTGCGATAGAAGTCAAACGGGCCGCGGGGTAAACCCGCGGCCTTCCTTTTTTTGCAAAAAGGGCAATTTTGAGATGAGGTATTTGAAAATAAATTTGGAATGCGCTTGCCCGCCATGTTAAATCTATGTATAAGATACTGAACGCCTTAGCGGGCGAGTTGCATGGCAGACACCATGAGTCACCTCCAGCCTACTTTGCCTTCGCCAGGGCGCCCCAGGAGCACCACGACAAGGGGCGCCG
>CALMGO010000152.1 GCA_937863625.1 uncultured bacterium | reverse complement strand
AGACTATGCCGACCACAAACATGCCTAAAAAGATAACACAAGGGATAACAAAGCAGCCGACCACTATTGCAGCAACGACCTTTCCGGCTGTGTCCAGTTTCTTCGTGTGCACATAGCCGGAAGGCCGCCATAGACAGGGAAGCGTGACGATTAATCCGAGCACGGGGATCCACGCGACTAGCGCCAGCCATGGATTTTGGCCTATGTTTTGAAGACGTTGAGCAACTATTGCGAGGGAGGCCAGCACTGCGACGGCCGCCAAGGGCCATTCAGCACCGGGTGATGCGTACGCAGTTGCCAACGCGTTTAAGACCGTGAAACTGAGAAGTATGACAAGCCTGAGTGTGAAGTACGCCAACCTGCCAATTCCGGGGTACCATGTCGCGGTAGTGGTCTGTGTATGCGGGGCCAACGAAAACACGGGTTCCTGCTCGGACGCCGGCAGGTCGTTTGCCGCGGTCTCACGTTGATCTGTCGGATTGTCGTCCGATGAAACATGAGACGGCACCGAAGAATGAACTGCCGTTGCGTCGCTGATAGACGGCACATCTGAGCGGCGCGGCGGCGACGGCACCTGTGGAGGGATAGGCGGAGAGGTGCCTGAGAGAACAACGCGCAGTGTGGTCCATTCCGCAAGTCCAGCACGCCATGCAAGGGTATCATAGTCTATGACACCTTTTTTCAGCATCGCACTGACTTCGCGTGGCGTGTATGGCCCTTTTTTGTCATTGCCGCGACAGAGATAAATGAGTTCAACCATTATGCCTCCGTTTCTGCCAAGAGACCTCGGAGCAGAGCCGCGACATAGTCTCGTGCGGAGTGGCACGCGCAGACTGGGTTCCCGTGAAGAGGGACTTCATCCAAGCCGTAATACACCATCGCCAATCCGCTTGGTACACCCCTCCGTATGAACACAGAAATCTATTTGTATAGATCATTCAGAACTAACGTGTTTGCAGTAGCCATGTATGTGGGAAGAAACCGCGCCTGGAGTTCATCAAGAGGTTCTTCGGCATCCGGCATCTCCGGCGTTCCAAACTGAAGGAAGATCATCGAACTCTCACAGACGGTAACAAACAAGGTCACACGCATGGTCAGCGTCACGTCGAGTCTTTGCGCGGTCGTATCCCAGACTATCATTCCTGCGGGGGCACCCTCCAACACAATCTCTTTGCCTTCAATGAATGTGCTGCCTTCAGGAATCAGGTGGTTCAGTGCGCCTGGCTGGAACAAGTCCTTCGATTCCGACTTCGTCAGTTTATAGCCTGCAGGAAGGGGCAGCGTTTTCACAAGCAGCGTACACACAATTGGGCCATGTCCATTGCGGCTTCGAAATACTTGAATGATATTTGGCCTGTAGCCTTCTCCTCTGCTCCAGCTAGCTGGAACAGAAACCGAAAAGTCCACTCCTTTGGCTTTTGGGTGGTCCTTCGTTTGAAATGTCTGCTTCCATCCCTCTGCCAACTCCAAGGCAGGATTCTCGGAGTAGCGAGGATGCACAGACAGCAGTGTTGACCGTATTGTCTCTGGCAGCTGGCCCTTTGATCGGGCCGTAACCTCGGCCAGGAAGGCTGTTGCCTGCTCACTACTCAGGCTTTGATTGGGCAGGAGGTCGTCCATCTGTGACCTGAGTTCCTCCTTGAATTCTGGCAACCTGTCCCCGAGTTCCTTGGCCAGTTCTACCTCAAGGCCTTTGACGCTTTCGCCAAACGCACTCGATTCAAATGCAAACCACGCCTCTTTGGTTTCCTTCGCCAAGTCAGGGAATTTGCTTTCAATCAGTTCGAGCAAAGCTCGTTGTACGACAACGAATCCATATGCCTGACTCAACTGCTTCCAACGTGGTTCCGTGTTGTCGAATTCCTGAGCGACCGCCGTGCAGACATGCCACATCAAAAGGAGCAGGAAAATGGTGCAGTACGTCTTCATCTTAACCGGACGACAACCAGGCAGACTATCTGATGCGGTCAGGCCAAGCAGTCCTTCCCAGCCCGAACCACAGATCATTCGATGCCCGTCCGGTCTAGATTCTTTTGTCATCGCATCGTGCCTCCGCAATCCGTCTGCAAAATCTTGTCTTACGCAGTCTGCGAGCAAATGGGAAGAAACAGAACAGTCCCGTCCTGTGCGGCGACCTCCGGTCCTGCGCAAGTGGCACGTGTCGAAGAGCAAAACGTGCATCTTGACGCTGGTGCCGGAATATAGTCTCACAAACAAGGCGATACCCCCTGGGCGGTTTTTAGCATGGGGGCGGGGGGAAGTCAAGGAGAATACAAGGTGCGGAATGGAAAGACACGCCAAGCCTGCGCGCGGTCAGGCGGCTGTGTCGGCGTCGGGGGTGGTGGCGGAGGGGTTGGAGCGGGCGTTGATGATGGTGATGAGGAGGATGCCGGAGAGGAGGACCATGCCGCCGAGCCAGTCACGGCGGCTCGGCAAAAGCCCGAGCGTCAGGTAACTGAAAAGCGCCACCGTAAACGGAATTGAACTTCGTATCACGGCAGTGACCGCAAATCCGATGTACTTCATCGACGCATAAAATGCCCCTATCCCGAGAAACTCCCCGGCAAAGGCGCTCGCGGCAAGCACACCATACGCGGCAGGCGTGCCTTCAAACGTCAACTCCCCAGTGGCAAGACCGGTGACAGCCAGCAGAAACGCGGCGACTGCGGTCGAAGCGGCCATGATGATAAAGGGGTGGAGGGTCCTGACATTTACCTTGGCAATCGAGGTGAAGACGGCAAAGAAGAGGCTCGAAAAGATAATCGCAAGCATGCTCAGAAGCGGGCCGTTACCGGGGGCATAGCAGATGATGAGCGTGCCGATGACGGCGATAATGATGCCGAGGATTTCGAGTTTTTGAAA
>CALMGO010000151.1 GCA_937863625.1 uncultured bacterium | reverse complement strand
ATCGTCGTCAACATGATCGACGTCGGCGAGGAAACCGGCGACCTCGACAAGATGCTTCTTAAGGTCGCCGATAACTACGACGAAGAAGTCGACACGGCCGTCGAAGGCATGATGTCCCTTCTCGAACCGGTCATGGTCATATGCCTCGGCATAGCCGTCGGCACGATCGTCATAGCTCTCTTTCTCCCGCTTGTGAAACTTATCGAAGACCTTGGCCAGCAGGCCAGCGGTTAAGGCGGCTGACTAAACTCTCGTATCGGAGCCAGAAGATGAATAGCAAGACAGCGCGGACAAGGGCGTTTACGCTGGCCGAACTGACTGTGGTAATAGTTATAATCGGCGTGCTGGTGGCCCTGCTTCTGCCGGCCATCATAAAGGGAAGGGCCAACGCCGTCGTGGCCACCACGAAGACCAAGATGAACGGCATCGCCATGGCTATCGACCAGTTCAACACCGATTTCGGCTTTTATCCGCCGACCGACAGGGCGTTTAACCCTGCCACCGGTGCTTTCGACGGCCTCCCGTACGGCGATTACGGCTACAGCGAGGCACTCGTCCAGTGCCTCTGCAACAAGTTCACAAAAGGCGTCGGCGACACGGCCGAAAACATCTCCGGTTTTCAGGTCTATCGCGGCACCGCCAAGGTCATGGGCGGCGCGCCTGTAACCACCACGCCTTATCTCGAAATAAAACCCGAAGACCTCGCCGACAAGGACTCTGACGGGTTCCCCGAACTCGTCGACTCCTGGGGCAACGCCTATATCTTCGTGCCGAAGGCCGACTACATCCTGGCCTCAACGGGCGTGGACTATAATGCAGGGGCGCTACTCAAGAACGCCGACGGCTCGAATCCCGACCCCTCGCGTCTCACCACCGACACGCCGCCGCTTAATGACCCCCAGCAGCGCTTCAAGTACCAGCTGATATCGCTCGGGCCCGATGGATGGACTCCGGGACTCGACCCCGCCGTCGGCGGAGGCGGCTACAAGTACTGGGATATCACCCTCACGGGAAATCCCTATCCGGCCTTTAACCCCGCACTCGTGGGGACTGACACTAACATGGTCGCGCCTGTCATTGACGCCGCCCTTTTCCATCCCGACGGCACTGCCGACGATATAAACAACTGGGACTGAGGCGCGCGACCTTGCGCCGCATTGAAAAAGGCTCTGCGCCGGAAGATATCCTGCGGCGCGGCGCCGGCGCTGCTGAACCGCACAGCCGCGCCGCGGGAAAACGCTGTCGCTTTGAAATATGAGCTGTTCGGAGGGATACAGGGATGCTAATGCGCAACCAACGCCGGAGGGGCTCGGCGCTCATTCTCGTCATGGGTGTCCTCGTCCTGTTGTCCATAATCGGCACGGCGTTTGTCCTTCTCATGCGCGTTGAAAGCCACGCCGCGAGAAACTACGTCGAGGACACGCAGGTCCAGTTCATCGCCAGGGAGGCCCTGTCGCTTGCGCTTGAACATCCGACCTGGAATCCCCCGGCCGGCACCGACATTGATAATGACAATATTTACGGCCCCGAAAGCGCCCTGTTCACATTTCCGCTCGACGGCGGCGCCTCCTCACGCCATCCCCGCGCAGCCATACTGAAGAAACCCTTCGGCGCGCGACTCAACGTGAACTGGGATTCCTCCTACTTCGAACCCGCAGCGGGCACGGCATTTCAAGCGCTCAACACAGGCTCAAACACCACCGAGATATCCCTCGCGCGCGGCATCGCATCGTATCTGGCGTACCTGAGAACCGCTGCCGGCGGCAATCCCTTCCCGGGGTCGCTCCTCGCCGAGGACATCCTTGTCGCGGACGAAGTCGCGCAGAGGATATGCAACAAGCGGTACGGACAGGATATCACGTTGCCACAGCCCGGGCTGCCCATTGCCAACTGGCCCGGCGAGGACGCCATTGACGACGATACCTACCTCGACGATACGACCCTCGCCACGGGCATGGCGCCGCTTCAGCGGGACGACGACGACGTTGCATCATGGGTCGGGCTCAACTGGCGGCCTCAGCCCATTCGAAACCTCTACGACGACAACGGCAACGGGCTTGTCGATGAAAGCGGCGAGGACGTCGACGAACCGGACGAATTTCTCCAGTTTTTGCCCATACCGCCGCCGATCTCGCCGCCGTGGCCCACCAATGACGATGTGCCTTTTGCAGGCGCCGACCTCAACGACATCGTCCAGTTGTCCGGCGGCAGCGGCCTGAGAGCCATCGTACAGGATGTCTTCGAGGTCTGGGCTCCGGCGCAGGGCATATCGGGCTACGGCCCCGGCACACCCGCCTTCGACTACTTGAGCCGGATATTCACGACATATAACCGCGACTACGTCGGCGACCAGACGCCCATAAACTATCTCAATCTCCTCATGCCCGCCGTACCCACCGCAGACGAAGAGATCGCCGTCCAAAACGACAGGCAGCTGTTTGTCAAAACGATGAACTCCGTCTTTCTCGCCGGGGGCATGGACGCAACGGCCGCTGTTGATTCCGCATGGCAGGTACTTGCAAACCTCATCGACTATCTCGATACCGTCGACGCCAACGGCAACGATACGCTCTCCGTCGTTGTAAACCCAGTCGGCTGGAATGCAGCAACTGACGATACCAACGGCAACGGCCAACCCGACCCGGGCGAGCCGAACACAAAGGCCTATCACGGCACCGAGCGGCAGCCCTACTTCAACGAGTTCTGGAAATACAACCGGAGAGACGACCGCTTCGATAACGACGGCGACGGCGTTGTAGACGACGATGATATTGCGTTGGATCCGCTCCCCCTGGAAGGCGAAGGCGCCACCGGCAGTAACGGCTACTTCATCGAGCTGGTGAACCAGTACGCTACGCCGATCGTGCTCTATAATAACCCCGCCAACGCCACCGACCCCACCATCGACTGGTATATCAGGAACAAGACTACCAGTACAACTTACAGGATATCCTCAGCACAGTACTGGAACGCAGGCGCCTGGCAGGCCGTTGCACTCAATACGACCATAGAGGTCGGCGCCGACATACTCAATAACCGCGAGGGGTACCTCGTCATAGAGAGTCGCGACTACACGTCGGACAATCCGCAGCTTATAGCCGCAGGTCTCAATCCCCTTCTCAACCCTGCGATCGTGTGGCCGGCCGCAGGCGCGGTGCCTCCGGGAGCCGTCCTCATTAACCTTAATCTCCCTGCCACCGGCGTCCTCTTTGAGCCCGGCGACACCGTGGAGCTCGTCTATTCATACGACCCGGACGGTTCCGGCCCCATCCCCGCTGACGACGCCGTTGTGGACAGTCAGGAGCTTCCCGCCGCGATGGACGACTTGTCCCCGACGGTCGGCGTGAGGGATTTCGCGCCATCATTTGAGAGAATGGACCCGAGACACGCTGTGTGTGTCGACGTCGCCGGCTATCCGACTCTTGTGCCTACCGCGTCCTTTACGGTCGCCGAGAGCGGCGTTCCCACCTCCGGCGGCGACTCGATTTACAACACCCTCGGCGCGGTCAATGACGCCGGTGACGGCGACACCGACCCCTTTGATGGAAATTACGACCTTGGGGCGGTTCAGGACGGCACGGTTCGTTACGACGACCTCGTCGAGATACCCAACGACCCCAATTACAAGTTCCCCAATGTCGGCGCGCTCGGGAATCTGCTCTGCGTCGGCCCGATGAGGCCCGACACTGCCGCGGTCGTCCCCACGAGCCCCTATACCGCGTGTCCGGACCCGGCATTCCCCTATCCGCTTGACGCCAAGAAGATCAATTTCATAGATCCGACCGATGCCACATACCTTGCATCCGGACGCGCGACGAGCATTTTCGACCGCTTCACAGTCTGGTGCCCCTGGCGCGACGGCAAGGATAATGACGGCGACTGGGACCCGCTGGTGGACGATTTGGACGGCGACGGCGGCCCGTCTCCGGGCGACCCTCACGTCGACGAGGATGACGAACTCTACGTCTACGGGCGCGTCAGCGTCAACCAGCTCACCGCAGACGGCGCATGCACGATGAGCGCACTGCCATACACGGTTCTGGACAATACGACTTCCACGTTCAACGCCATAAACGGCCCGGTAAGCGACTACTATCTTACCGTCCAGGGAGACGCGTGGAGCATACAGGACATTCTGGTCGGCCTGGAGGATGCGCGTTTCAATACAAGAGAAGATTTCTTCAAGCTCGTCGTCAGACCGGCCATGACACTGCCCGGCAATTTCGCGCACGACGGCGAGGATAATCACTACTACGAGCGCAATGCGGCGCTGCGACGCGTGGACCGGCCGGATGAATGGGGGACGCTCCAGGCGACGCCGCGCACCTCAACCACAACTAATGTCCCGCCGACCGTGGAGATGTTTATCCTCCCGAGGGATACGTCGATAAGCACATATGACGGCGGCGATCTCCTCGTTGACGACAAACAGGAAATAGACCTCACCGTCGGCGCGCTGATGAACATGATCGCGCTCGAGAGCGAGCTCCCGCAGGAGTTCAGCCAGACATCCGCGGCCGGAATCGTCACGTACTACGTCACGGCTCAGCTCACAGACGGCAGGGACGTCGACGGCATCGATGACGACGGCGACGGCACAGGCATCACCGAACCCGACTGGGACGAGGGCACGGTTCTTGCCGAAAAGCGAATCATAGCGCTTGTAAATACGGCGCTTCCTATGACGGACCCGAGGCGCGTTACCGTTTTCAACTGGGCAACCGAGGGGCGCCGTCCCGAGAGGGATTAGCGCGGGAGAAGAAAGCATGAAGTCTCACGCAAACGGCAGGGCGGGGTTTACCCTGGCGGAGATGATGGTAGTCATCACAATAATCGTCATCATCGCCGGGATCACGATACCGCTGTTTGTTTCCACGAGAGCCACCACCCGGCGCAATGACGCCGTAAACACCGTCAAGTCCGCACTTGCAGGCGCCAGGCAGGCCGCCATACAGCGACGTACCGTCGTTGCACTCGAATTCGTCTCATCCAACGACACCCAACGCGGCGACATCCTTGTCATGGTTGACAAGTCAAAAGATATCACCGATGACCGCAGGCGCCTCGGCCAGCCCATCCCTATGCCGGAATTCATCAAGTTCGACACGACAAGCCCCGAGTGGACGCTCGATAATGGATGGATCGGCGACAAGAACGACGTCAAGGACACCATCACGTTCATCCCGTCCTGCCCGCCGCCATATCCTGACATAGCGTACATGCCCGACGGCACGCTTGCCGACGCCGAAGGTTATACCGATATTGCGCTCGTAGACAGATCGGAAACCGCTCGAACCGTCATAAGGGTCCTGCCTGCTACCGGGCTCGTAGTTGACGCGCGACATCTCCAGGACCCGGCCACAGCGGAAGGCCCGTCCAACCCCAAGGTCAAAGGGTGGTTATGAGAATGCAAAATAAGAACCGGGCAGGCTTTACACTGCTGGAGATACTCATTGCAATCGGTATTCTGGCAGTCGGCCTCGTCTCAGTCTTCAGCCTCTTTCCCATCGGCATCTATGCCGTGAAGGACACGGTCGAGGATACCCGCACAGGAGGACTGGCCGCCACGGCCCGCGCCGAGCTGACATCGCTTCGCGCGGACATGCGCGTTCTGGACAACGGGGCGTCTTATTACGACAACTCCCCCGCGTACATCCCCTTCGGTCCGTGGCGCTATCCGGGCAACGTCGACGTCTTCAGAAACTTTCTCCACGAATCCTTTGACACAGGAGTAAATTTCCACCAAGTGCTCTTCGATGACCGCACCATGGTCCCCATACGCCTTAAAGGCACTTTCGTCAACGCTTCCAGCTGGGTCAATGTCGTCTCCGACGGACTCACCCGCGACGCCGACAGGCTCGAGTATTACTACGACAACGCCGCAAACACATTCGCCCCCTACGAGATATACCTGCGCGTCTTCGTCTCCGGAACCGGCTATCGGGACTTCCAGATAGTTGACAGGACATATTCGGCAGCGCTTCCTTCGGGGGAGCTGCTGACTTTGACGCTCAACCCTGCTCCTCCGGACATAAACGTACCTATTGATTTTGAGATACTTCTGCCTGTCGCGACGAAAGAGCCCCCCGTCGACATGCCGCAGGCCTGGG
>CALMGO010000150.1 GCA_937863625.1 uncultured bacterium | reverse complement strand
CAGCGACGACAGGCTCAGCCAGGTGCGCAACAAGGAAATCGGATTCATCTTCCAGTCGTTCAACCTCATTCAGCAGCTCACCGTCCTTGAAAACGTCGAGGTGCCGCTTTTCTACATGGGGCTGCCACTGAAGGAGCGGCGCGAACGCAGCATGGCGGCGATAGAGCGGGTGGGCCTTACCGACAGAATAGGCCACCTGCCCAACGAACTATCCGGCGGGCAGTGCCAGCGCGTGGCCATAGCGCGCGCTCTCGTCAACGAGCCTGTGATACTCCTTGCCGACGAGCCGACCGGGAACCTGGATTCGAAAACGGGCGCTGAGATCATGGCGATAGTGCACGAACTCCATCAGTCGGGCAGGACTATCCTCATGGTGACGCATGACGAGACGATCGCCGCGCAGGGGGAGAGAATCGTGCGGCTCAAGGACGGACTTCTCGACGACGGCGTCATGGCAAGCGGAGCGGCGAAATGACCGGCGGCAAGATTGCGGAGATGATCTACCTCGGCGCGAGGGACCTCGGCCGCTATAAGATGCGGAGCGGTCTGACGATGCTCGGCATGGTCTTCGGCGTCGCGGCGGTTATCGCCATGCTTGCCATCGGCGAAGGATCGCGCCGGGCGGCGCTCGAGCAGATTGAAAAACTCGGCATCAAAAACGTCTCGATATCAAGCCGCAAACCGCCTGAGCAGACGCAGGCCTCCGCGCAGCAGCAGTCGAATGTAAATACGTATGGCATCACCTTCAACGACGTTGAACTCATAAGAGGCGTCGTGCCGTTTGTAAACCGCGTGGTAGCGGGCAGAGACGTCAGGCAGGAGGTCTCCGTCGGGCGCAGCATCATGACCACAAGGGTCATGGGCACGGAGGCCGATTACGCGGACGTGATGAATTTTCACCCGAAACAGGGGCGCTTTCTCACGCAGCTCGACAGTGACAAGCAGGCCAATATCGCCGTCATCACGCAGGGCGTCCGCAGGGAACTTTTCCCGTTGGAAGACCCTATCGATAAATGGCTCAAAGTAGGCGGGTACCTGTTCAAGGTAGTCGGCATCATGGAGCCGCGCGGCGAAGGGGCCGGGTCAAGCGGAGTGGACCTCGACCGGGACATTTACATACCGCTCTCAACGGCGCTCTCGACATTCGGGACGCTCTCCATAAAGGCATCGGGAGCATCGCGCGAGATAAGCAGGCTCGAAATCGACGAAGTGATAGTGGAGGCCGCCGATGCCAACAACGTCCCCGAACTGGCCAAGGTGCTCCGTTCGCTGATGGAGAAGAACCACGCCAAGCGCGATTACGTCATCAACGTGCCTCTGGACCTTCTCCTGCAGAAGGAAAAACAGGCGCGGATATGGAATCTCGTGATGGGCAGCATCGCAGGGATATCGCTCCTCGTGGGCGGCATCGGCATCATGAACATCATGCTTGCCAGCGTCACGGAGCGCACGCGCGAGATAGGCATCCGCCGCGCCCTGGGGGCCAAACGACGCGACATCATCCAGCAGTTTCTGGTCGAGACGGTCGTGTTGTCCGTCGTCGGCGGCATGTCGGGTATCCTCATAGGGATATTCGGCGCCAAGATCGTCGCTTACTATGCGGCTGATTTCCCGACGATAGTCACGATGTACTCCGTCGTGCTGTCATTCGGCATTTCCGCGGCTGTGGGGGTGATTTTCGGCCTCTACCCGGCGTGGAAAGCTGCGTACATGGACCCAATCGAAGCGCTAAGGCACGAGTAAGGGCCTCACTTGACGCTCCCACGGGCGGGCCTATAATTGCCCCTGTCACGATTGTGCGTGACTGCCACTCGCCCTCGAGGAGCCGACATGCCAAAGCGCCTGCCTTTCTCGCGCGAACTCGACACCCCGTGTCTCGTCATCGATCTTGACGCCCTCGAAGCGAATATCCGCTCGATGCAGTCTTTCTTTTCCGACAAGACCGCGAGGCTGCGCCCCCATTTCAAGACCCACAAATGCCTCCCGATAGCCCATAAGCAGATAGCCGCGGGAGCGAAGGGAATCACCGCCGCCAAGGTCTCCGAAGCCGAAGTCCTCGCTTGGGGCGGCATAAAAGATGTCCTCATCGCCAACCAGATCGTCGGCGAGGCCAAGATCCGGCGGCTCGTCGGGCTTGCGCGGCACACATCGGTGACGGTGGCGGTCGACAGTGCGGATAACGCGCGCGAACTGGCCGCGGCGGCACGCGCAGCCGGCGCGACACTCGGCGTACTGGTCGAGGTCGATATCGGCATGGGCCGATGCGGGGTAAAGCCCGGCAGGGACGCAGTGGAACTCGCGCGGATTGTCAATTCGCAACGGGGACTTGCATTTCGGGGACTTCAAGGATATGAGGGGCACCTGGTGCTTCGGGAGCCGGGCGCCGAAAAGGACCGCCTCACGGTAGAGGCCATTAGGCTATTAGCACGGACGAAGCGCGCCATCGAGAACGAGGGGCTCTGCTGCGAGGAGATATCGGGCGGCGGGACCGGCACGTACCGCGTCGCGGCGTCGGAAGGCGTGATGACCGAGATACAGGCCGGGTCCTACGCGACGATGGACGCGAGATACGCCAAAGTCACGCCTGAATTTGCAAAAGCGCTTTTCGTCCTCGTGACGATTATTTCACGGCCGAAAAAGGGGCTCGCGATAGGCGACGCAGGGCTAAAGAGCATTACGAGTGAATTCGGCATGGGCGAGGTCGAAGGCGTCAAGGGGGCGGCGGTCGACAGGCTTTCAGAGGAGCATACCCTTATAAGAGTGAAGGGGGAGGCGGAGAAACTCGCCGTCGGCGACCGGATACTTGTGACTCCGTCGCACGGCTGCACGACGATTAACCTGTACGATAAGGCCTGTGGCGTCCGAAAAGGATACGTGGAGTGCTCGTGGCGGATAGACGGGCGCGGAAAATCTCAATAGAACAGGGAGGTAGCGATGAAGTCCTGGATGGCTATACCAGTTATAATAGCGGTCGTGGCGTGCGCCTCATGGGGGCAGACGCGCACGGAAGACCTGAGTGCCGCGAGGCAGGAAAGGAGCCTGGCATTGGGAGTCAACCTTGTTGCCTGGGACGACAAATTGCCCGAAGGCGGCTGGGAGAGATGGTCGGCGCGTCCGGCGCTGGCGCCGGGATTCAGCGTTGACAGGATGGACTCATCCGGCGGCGTGCCCGCCATAAAGCTCTCCGGCGCCAAGAAGAAATACGTGCTGGGCGGATGGCGGCGCACGGCGGACAGGATCGAAGGCGGCAGGGCCTATCGCTTTTACGCTGAGATAGAGGCCAAGGGCGTCGTCAGCATCCGCAGAAACATCATCTGCCAGATACGCTGGACGGGGCCCGACCTCGGCAACGAGATTACCCCCGAGTACGTCAACAATTACGTAAAGGGCCTCGGCTACCTCGTGACGCTGGACGAGACCTTTATCGCTCCCGACGGCGCGACCGGCTGCGAGGTGTCGCTTCTCGTGCAGTGGGCGCCGACGACGGAGCTGACCTTCAAAAAGGTGACCTTCGAAACCGCCAAGCCCGCCGTTGCGAGGGTAGTGCGAATGGCTACGGTATACTGGAGGCCGGACGGGCCGTCAACACCCGCCAAGAACGTCGAGGCGTTTTCGGCGCTCATAGACATACTCGGCCCCAAACGCCCCGACGTCATACTCCTTCCGGAGGCGTCGACGACCATCGGGACCGGGCTTTCAAATTTTGACAGCGCGCAGGAGATGCCGGGCGACGCGTTCTTTGCGCTGGCGGCCAAGGCTAAGCAATACCACTGCTATATCATCTATGGCGCGTATGAAAAAGTGGGCGACGTCGTATTCAACTCCGCGTTTATCATCGCGCGCGACGGGACGCTCGCCGGGACGTATCGCAAGGTGCAGTTGCCCTACGGCGAGGTCGAAGGCGGGCTTTCGCCGGGAGAGTACTTCAAGACGTTTGACCTCGATTTCGGCAAGGTCGGGATACTCATCTGCCATGATACGGCTTTTGACGAGCCGGCGCGCGTCGAGGCGCTCGACGGCGCGGAAGTCATATTCGTCCCCATCTGGGGCGGCGAGATGACGCAACTCAAGGCCCGCGCGATGGACAACGGCATTTACATCGTAACCAGCGGCTACGACGTCCCGTGCGCGGTCATCGACCCCGCCGGAGAGGTGCGAGCCATGACCTGGATGGAGATCGGCGACGGCACGACAATGGCGGCCGTCGACCTCGCCAAGAAACTGCGCCGCCCCTGGATAGGCGACTGGCGCAATGCAGTCTTCAAACAGCGGAGAACCGACGCGTACCTCAAACTCGTGGAAGATTAGGCGCTTTCGGCGATGAGCGATTCTGAAATACAAGCGCCTCAGCGCGGCGCGTCATCGAGACTGACCACGGTGCTCTTTGTGCTCATCGTGGCGCTCTTGGCTGTTATCTGCTATCGCAACACCCTCTCGATGGGTTTTGTCAACTGGGATGACAACAAACTCATCGTTCACAACCCGTACATACGCAACCTATCGGCCGATAACATGAAGGCCATCTGGACCGGGCCCATCGGGGAGACATATCTGCCGCTGCGGGTGACTTCCTATGCGCTTGATTACGCGCTATGGGGGCGCAATCCGGCGGGATATCACCTGACCAACGTCATCCTTCACGCTGCGGCGTCGGTGCTCGTGTTTTTCATCGTGTCGCGGCTTGCGGGGTCTATCATTGCCGCGCTTATGGCGGGGGCGCTCTTTGCGGTGCATCCGGTGCATACGGAGGCGGTGGCGTGGGCCTCAGCGCGAAAGGATGTCCTGTCGACGGTGCTGTTTCTCGCGGCGTATCTTTTGTATCTTCATTCAGGCGGCGCGAGGCGCAAATGGGGCCTTGTGCTGGTGAGCCTTGTCGCGTTTCTTTTGAGCGGTCTTGCCAAGGCGATGGTCGCGACGCTGCCGGCGCTTGTCGTCATTACGGACGTCATCTACGGCGACGCGCTTGGCGGCGGGCGGTGGAGGAAACTCGTCGTCGTGTGGGCTGCGTACTTCGCGGTGGGGCTGCTCACGGCGGGGATAGCCGTGCACTTTGCGGCGTCCGCCGGCGCTATCACGCCGTATCACTTCGGGAGCGCAGGGAAGACCGCGCTTTTCATGACATGGGCGGCGCTCTACTACGCCAAGACGATGCTCTTTCCGAATTTTCTCTCGGCGCGTTACCCGTACGGCGATACGAGTTCATTCGGTGTTAACGCGGCGCTTGTATATGCCTCGCCGGTGATACTCGCGGCCGTCGTGGCGGTGACGGCGTATCTCGTTTACAAAGCGCGCAAGTCCGGCTCACCCGCGCTCAAACTCGCGGCTCTCGGCCTTGCGTGGTTTTTCATTACGCTTTTGCCGGTGATGAACCTCATCTCGATAAACGTCCTCGTCGCGGACAGGTATCTCTACGTGCCGTCAGTCGGGTTTATCGCGGCCATGGCGGCGGTGCTGTGGCACCTGTGGTCTGAAGGAGTCCACATACGAGTCGCCGGAGCGAAGAGGTGGATTGCGACGATTATCTGCGCGGTCCTCGTGATAGGATTCAGCGCGCGGACGTACCTTAGAAACGAGGTCTGGCGAAACAGCCTCGCGCTGTGGACGAGCGTGGTCATCGAATTTCCCGGGAGTCTCCCGGCGCGGCTCCTTCTTGCGAGCGCACTGGCCGAAGGCCGCGCGCCCCGATATGACATGGCGCTTGAGCAGGTGGACGCGGCCGGGGAGATAGACGGCGCGAGCGGCGAGGTGTATCTGGCAAAAGGCAAGATACTCGCGCGGATGGAGCGCGGCGAAGAGGCTGTGGCGGCGCTTCAAAAGGCGCGCGAACTCGGCCTGCCGGGGCCTGTCGACGTCTACGATTCGTATCTCGCCGAGGCGGGCGTTTTCGAGTCGGGAGGCGACGCGGCATCGGCGGCCGAATGTCTCGAAAAGGCCATCGAGGTCGCGCCGGAACACGCGGAAGCGTATAACAATCTCGGCCATATTCGCCAGACGCAGGGCGACCTGGCAGGCGCTGAGGAACTCTACCGAAAGGCTATCGCCGCGGACGGCCGTTTTGCGCGCGCGGATTACAACATGGGACTTCTTTTCGCGCAAAAGGGAGACATTTCC
>CALMGO010000149.1 GCA_937863625.1 uncultured bacterium | reverse complement strand
CTTGATGCTCACTATGCAGGAGATCACGCGCCTCGGCTACGACCCGCAGAAAGGCATCGACCTGCACTTCTACGAAAAGGCTGCCGCCGCCGGCAGGAGCGTCGTCGGACTCGAGACGGTCGAGGAACAAGTCGACATGATAAGCGGCACTCTCGAACCGATACAGGAAAAGGAACTCGCGGAGTTCGTCGACGAAGTGGACACCCTCGGCGAGATATACTCCGACATGGTCGCCGCGTGGGAGGCCGGAGACGCCGCCGCCATGAAGAGCATTATTGACGAGACCTTCTCCGACGACCCGGAGGTCAAGGAATTTACCGTGAAACTCATCGACGAGCGAAACGTGCGGATGGCCGACCGGCTCGGCAAACTGATGGCCAGAGGGAAGAAGTGCTTCGCCGTCGTAGGCTCCGCACATCTCGTGACCGATGAGAGTATCCTCGCGCTTCTCGAGGCCAAAGGCTGCACCATCACTCAGGTGTACAAGAAAGCGGCCGCCCCGCAGGTGGAAGAGAAAGCAGACGAAGCCCCTCTTGGCGCAGGCGCGCTCCAGGGGGTAATGATAACACCCGGCACCTGACGCCCCCTAAATTAGGGACACAATACTATTTAGATGGGCGTGATATTGTAAGGCGTGTGTGCATGGGGACTTATGGCAACCCGAATAGTATTGTGTCCCTAATTTACCCCCATCCGATGGAAAGGCCTCTCCTCTAATCCACGGGGATTACTCTGCTCACGCCGATCATCAAAACAACGAGGATTGAAATGGCCATGCCAAGGCCGAAGAGCCATGGCCGGTACTTCGCAATGCTCCGGCCCAAAAGCGCCCCCACGTAGAATTCCGACAGTGGCCCAAGAAAGTAAAACACGTTGGCGATAACGCCAAAGAGGATGACGCCGGCAATGCAGTTAATCAGCCTGAGAGAGTAGATGAAGGAGAGCGACCAGAACCCTCCCCACACGAGCATGACCGCGTTGTAGATGAGGCGTCGCTTCTCCCAGTAGAATATTACGTCTTTGAAGTCGCTATCGGCAACGGTCATGAACGCTCCTTTCAAACGCGCCGCTATTTCTTCTGTGCCTGCTTTGCCACGGCTTCGGCGGCGCGTCTGGCCGCCTCCGGGTCGCCGAGGTAGTAATGCTTGAGCGGTTTCAAGTCGTCGTCGAGTTCATATACGAGTGGAATGCCCGTGGGGATATTGAGTTCGGTGATGTCGGATTCGGAGACATTATCGAGGTATTTGACGAGCGCGCGCAGAGAATTGCCATGCGCTGCGACGAGGACTTTTCGACCGGATTTGACAACGGGGGCGATTGTTTCGTGCCAGTACGGTAGAAAACGCTCGACCGTGTCTTTGAGCGATTCGGTCAGCGGCAGTTCGTCTTTGGAGAGTGACGCATAGCGCGCGTCGCGCCCGGGAAACCGCTCGTCGTCCTCGGTGAGCGCAGGCGGCGGGATGTCGTATGAACGCCGCCATATATGCACCTGCTCGTCCCCGTGCTTTGCGGCGGTCTCGGCCTTATTGAGCCCCTGGAGCGCGCCGTAGTGGCGTTCGTTGAGCCGCCAGTGACGAACGACCGGAATCCACATGAGGTCCATGTCGTCAAGGAGTATCCAGAGCGTGCGGATGGCGCGTTTCAAAACGGACGTGTACGCGATGTCAAAAGTGTACCCCTCGGCCGCCAGAAGGCGCGCCGCCTCGTGCGCCTCTGCGAGACCCTGTTCGGAGAGGTCGACGTCTGTCCAGCCGGTGAAGCGGTTTTCGAGATTCCATGTGGACTGGCCGTGGCGGAGAAGAACGATTTTATACATGACATGCCTCCACGCGCAGTTACCGGGATGTTGGACGATTTACTCAGGATAACCTGCAGATTTGATAAGTCAACGAAAGAGAGCGGCGGGAACCCGCAGTCAACGTGTGTCATTCTACGTGGTGCTGAATTCCTGGTCATAGTCGTTTACTGTCCACTGCCTCCATTCGCGGCAGCGTTGCTCGAATGCCCACCAGAGATTGGGCAGTTCTTCCAGACGTGTGGATTCGACAAGAGGGCAGTCGAGGTACTTAAACTGATCGTACTGCGGAATCGCCAGAAACTCCGAGCAGGAGTCGCCAAGTATGGTGGAAAGAAGAAATG
>CALMGO010000148.1 GCA_937863625.1 uncultured bacterium | reverse complement strand
GATAGAGTAGGGGCCCTGGAAAGTTTTCTCAAATTCCGCTTGATATGTTGGGTATTTGTTGGGTATACTGCCGATAGTACAAAAACACATGTCGCATGAAAGGACGCTTCGCCATGGAGGTTACCAGAAGGCAGAAATCCATCGTCGACTTCATCCGCGACTATTCTCATTCTCAAACCGTCCCTCCAACCATGGACGAGATTGCCGATGCCCTCCATCTAAATAAGAAGACCGTCTACGAGCACCTCCAGCGCCTTCGTACCCGCGGCGTACTCACGTGGCGGCGTTATGAGGCGCGTTCCATCAGGATGCTCACCGGGGACGCCGGCCGGGTTCCCTTCTTCGGCTATATCGCCGCCGGAAAGCCGATAGAGGCGGTTCCTCTCGGCGATACCATTGATATCTCCGGGATGCTTGCTTCGCAAAAGGAGTGCTATGTCCTTCAGGTCAGAGGCGACTCCATGATCGATGAACAGATACGCGACGGCGATTACGTTATTGTCGAGCGCGGCGATACTGCTGGAAACGGCGAGACCGTCGTTGCGCTTCTCCCAGAGGGTGAGGCCACGCTCAAAAAGTTCTACCGCGAAAAGGGGCGCATCCGCCTCCAACCGGCAAACCCGTCGATGGAGCCCATTTACTGCCAGGATGTCCAGATACAGGGCATCGTCATCGGCGTCGTCAGAAAGTATTAGCGTTTTGTGCAAACGTTCGGGAAAGGAGTTTTCAATGAATCCGACATCACCAACCGGAACTCCTGTAACGATTCGCCCGATCAGCCCGCGTGAACTCGACCGCGTTGTTTTGCGTTGCTGGCCGGACAACGGCACTATTGAGAGGCTCTTTGCCAGTCAGGGTACCATCGGCATGGCCGCATGGGAGGGCGATACATGCGTCGCCCAACTCCACTGCTATCGCGTCATGCTGCCGGACGGTATTAATGACGACTGGGTGGATTACGGCGGCAACTGGTGGAGCGGCAGAGCCGTACACGTTGAATGGAACACCTGGGGCCCCGGCATGAAAGGCCTCTCTGTCACCGGGCCTGCGTGGATGCACGCCTGCTGCCATGTCGGAAGAACCCTTGAAACCTGTCGGCGGGAACTCCACAACCTCGCCCTCAACCTCGCCTCCGAAAATGATTGGGACCCTGCGAGGACTCTTGGCGTCATGAAAGGCCTTGGTGTGCATCGCGTCGACTTGGAGATGGTAAAGGACATCATCGTTCAGGCCCGGCGGCCCGGCGGCGACCAGATGCAAAACGGCGACCCCGACCCCCGTTATTTCGGCCTTGGCATCGGTACCGCCCTGTGCCGTGCCTCCGTCAACTGGGCGCGCGAGAACGGCTACGCCGCCGTACTCGCTCCGGGCGCCCCCGATGGCCTCTTCGAATTTGCCGCATGGTCGGGGCATCTTCCTTGGACTACATACGAGAAGATGGGATTCCAGGTCGTTGTCACCGGCGATGAACAGGTCGAACTTCCTGACTGGGCCTGCGGGGATTCGCCTCCAGAAGTTATGGCACAGGTCAAGGCCGCATTGGCTGAGGGGCGGCCGCCGAGGGAGTTTCACGAACGACTCATGGTGCTTGACTTGAAATCCTGACAGCGTGTCTGAGCGCGCCAGAAAACGCCTCGCAATTGTCGTGATAAGAGGGAAGGGGGGATGCTAAAGGAAAACTCAATGCTTCCACGTGACGCACAACCGGATAATACTTCAAACAGCGCGCTCATCGGGCGTGGCATAGGAAGAGAAGGGGGTGAAGCTCCCCAGGGTTTTTCGGATTCCACCTGCACTCCTGCTTCCGATGAAGGGTTGTCTTCCGTGCTCATCGGACGTGGGCCCCTCATGAAAGGGGACGAAGTCCCCCAGGTTTTTTCGACCTCCGTTTCCAATCCTGCTTTCGATGAACGGTCGTCTCCCGCGCTCACCGGGCGCGGCCTGAGAAAAAAAGGGGACGAAGTCCCCCAGGTTTTTTCGACCTCCGGTTCCAATCAGGGGTTCAATGAACGATTGTCTTCCGCGTCCACCGGGCGCGGCGTGGTAAGAAAAGGGGGCGAAGCCCCCCCGTGGATTTTGCATGTTGATATTGACGCATTTTTTGCCCAGGCTGAGCAGCTTTTGGATACTTCGCTTGTGGGTAGGCCGGTTATTGTGGGCGGGGATCCTGATTCTCGAAGTGTGGTGGCTGCGGCCAGTTATGAGGCGCGTGTTTTCGGTATTCATTCTGCTATGCCGATAGCGCAGGCCAGGCGGCTTTGCCCGCACGCGGTATTTCTCCGCGGCAATTTCCACGAATACTCGCGTCTTTCCTCGCTTATGCGGGAGGTTCTTTATTCATTCACGCCTGACATTGAGATGGCCTCTCTTGACGAGGCCTATCTTGACCTTACCGGGTGTCGTTTTCACCACCGCAGTCCCTTTGACGCCGCCGAAAGTATAAAGGTCGCCGTCAAGGAGGCTACAAGGCTTAATGTGTCGATTGGCGTCTCGACCTCGAAGCTTCTCGCCAAGGTCGCCTCCGATTATGCCAAGCCAAACGGCATAGCCTGTGTATGGCCCGGTTACGAGGCGGCGTTTCTCAGGCCGCTTGATTTAAGGGACCTCCCCGGAGTTGGTCCGCGCACTCTTGAGCGTCTCAGCCGTTACAACCTGCATCGCATAGGCGACCTTCAGGACCTTGCGCCCGCCGTCTTGTCGGCTGCGCTCGGCCCTGCGGGAGAGGCGCTTAAAAACCGCGCCTTCGGCCGCGACTCCGGCCCGGTTGAGGAGGCGCTTTATCCCAGGTCCATAAGCCGCGAGACTACTTTTGAAGAGGACGTTGCCGACCGCGATGTTATCGAGGCGATGCTTTCGTATCTTACCGGACGCGCCGCCGGCACACTCCGCTCTATTTCCATGCGGGCCCGCACGGTCTCGGTGAAGCTCCGCTACAGTGATTTTTCCACTTACCAGATGTCCCGTTCGTTAAAGGACCCTTCCGCCCACGACTCTGATTTCGGTCCGCTTGTTTTCCAATTGCTTACGCAGCTTTTTACACGGCGTATGCGCGTGCGTCTCGTCGGCGTCTCGCTTTCCAATCTCTCGCTTGAAGGCGGCCACCAGGCTACGCTCTTTGAGGAAACGCGATTTGT
>CALMGO010000147.1 GCA_937863625.1 uncultured bacterium | reverse complement strand
GATTCACACAGGAAGAAAATCGAGGCGTTTGTCGCGGCGAGGCGAAGCGAACTGGCGGCCAATAAGCGCGCGCAGGCGGAGGCAAAGGCGGTTCTCCTGGACACCATGGGGCTGAGCCCGCTGGGAGAGATAACTCTTGGCGGGGCGAACGAGCGGGAACATGACGCCCGCGAGCTCGCAGAGCAGGTGTCGGCGGCGCTTATAAACCGGCTGGAGCTCGCGGCGGCCGACAAGGCGGTGGAAATAAGCGCGGACAGGGTGCGAAGCGCGGTGGCGGACTTTCTTCCGTCGCTCATTCTTTTCGGCGGATACACCTACAGCAGCGATAGTTATCTCAGGTACTCCGGGATATGGAACTACGGGGTGACGGGCGTGATGACGGTATTTGACGGTTTTCGAAACGTGTCGGCCTACCGGGCGGCGCGGGAGATGCGCGAGAGGGCGTTTGTAGAGAGGGAGCAGGCGAGCCTTGCAATCATGCTCGAGGTGGTGCGGGCAAGGCAGATGGCGGATGACGCGGAGGACGCGGTCGGCGTGACCCAGAAAGTACTGGCGGCGTCCGAGAGCGAGGCGTCCGAATCCCAGGCGCTTTGGCGTGAGGGGATGCTTACGGAATCCGGGCGGCTTGAAACGGTTATGAACAGGGACACGGCATGGGCGCAGGCCAAAATAGCGGAATACAGGCGGCAGGTGGCGCGCGTAACACTGGCGGCGGTAATCGGGCAACCGAGGAGGCAGGAACAACAATGAAAACACGCGGCGTATTGATACTGGCGGCGGTACTGGCGGCGAGCGCGACGGCGTTGGCGGGCGAGGCGGTCACCGACGCCCCACGGCGGGTTAGCGTCATCGTCACCAATGCCGAAGCAAGGACATTCGAAGCCGGAACCGCGGTCTCGGGCGAGGTCGAGGCGAAAACAACCGCCTACGTCTCTGCGCGGGTCGAGGGGACGCTCGAAGAGATATACGTCGACGAAGGTGATGTGGTCGTCGCCGCGGAGACTAAGCTCTTTCTGGTGGACAGGGCAAATCTCGAACGGGCGGTTGAGATAGCGCGCGAACAGGTGAGCGTCGCGGAATGCGCCGTAAGAGAGCGGGAAGCTGCTCTCGAACAGGTGAGGGCCGATTACAACAAGGCAAAGATAGACTACGACCGGTTCAAGCGCCTCTACGAAGAGGACCATGCGGTGACGAAGAACGCATTTGAGGCGCAAGAAGCGCGGTTCCTGCAGCTCTCGGCGGCGGTCAAACACGGCGAAGTCCTCGTGGAACTGGCCGGTAAGCAGCACAGCCAGGCCCGGACGGCTCTCGCGATAAGCGAGAAGGACATGGCCGACGCGGTCGTCTCCGCCCCCGTCAGCGGGTTGGTGAGCCGCAGGTATCTTGAACCGGGCGAGTCGGTCAAGCGGGGACAGAGCGTTTTGAGGATAGAGGACCCGAATGTCATCGAGGTGTCGGCGTTTCTGCCGGACGAGTACTACGGCCGTGTAGAGAAGGGTAAGACGACTGTGTCGTTGAAAGTGGGCGGGAAAGACCTGGGGACGCAGGTGGTGAGCTATAAGAGCCCGACAGTCAGCAGGGATTTGAGAACGTTTGAGATAAAGTGCGTGATTGCCGGACCGCCGGAGGAGGCGGCTCCGGGGCGCATCGCGACGATGAACGTCATCTTTGCCAGGCGCGAAGGCGTGGGCGTGCCGGTTGACGGTGTAGTCGAGCGCGCGGGCGGCAGCGTCGTCTTTACGGTGGACGGCGGCACTGCGCGGATGAAGAGCGTGACAACAGGCCTCGTGACGGACGGGTGGGTGGAGGTCGTAGAGGGAGAGATAAAGCCGGGCGACGCGGTGGTGACGCTCGGGCAGGAGAGCCTTGATGACGGCAACGCGGTTGAGGTGGTCGGCGGGGGGCGGCAATGATACTCTCAAACGCGTCGATACGACGCCCGATAGCGATGGCGTGTCTTTTGATTGGGCTTGCGCTTCTGGGGCTCAACTCTTGGCGCAAGATGGGCCTGGAACTCATGCCGCCTATGGACGCGCCGTACATCACGATCGTGACGGTGTATCCGGGGGCGACGCCCGGCGAGATAGAGACCGACGTCGCCAAGCGGATAGAAGACGCGGTTGTGTCGATTGACGGCTTGAAGCACGTGACGTCGTCGTGCATGCAGAACGCGTGCATGACGCTTCTGGAGTTTCGCCTCGAGGTAAACGTCGACGTGGCGGCTACGGACGTGCGGGAGAAGCTGGGCCTCATAAGGGCGGATTTCCCCGAGGCGGTGGAAGACCCCAAGATACAGAAATTTGACATAAACGCGAGGCCCATAGTATTTCTGGCGCTCACGGGGGATGCGACGCTTGAGGCGCTTTTCGACTATGCGGACAACGAACTCAAGGACAAACTGACGGTCATCAGCGGCGTGGCGTCGGTGGAGACAGTCGGCGGGGCCAGACGCGAAGTCGCGGTGAAGCTGGACCGGGAGAAACTCGCCGCGCGGTCGCTATCCACGATGCAGGTCGTCGAGGCTATACGGAACAACATAGCGACGATACCGTCGGGCAACATAAAGGACGGCGCTAACGAATACACTGTGAAATTCGACGCGGATTACGGCGCATTGGCCGACATCGCCACGCTCGAGGTCGCAAACAGCGCAGGGCAGCGCTGCCGGATAAGCGACGTAGGCAGCGTCGCGATGGCGACGGCGGAGGTCAGGCAGGCGGCCAGGATAGACGGGCGCGAATGCGTGGCGATACGCGTGGTGAAGAAGGCCGACGCAAACGCAGTGGAGGTGGCGGCGAAGGTCCGCGAAGCGATGGGAAAGATCGAGCAGGAACTCCCCGGCGGGATGGAACTCGTGTACGTGAGCGACGACGGGAGATTCGTCGAGGCGACGAACCTGAGCGCATGGGTTAACGTGGGCCAGGGGATCGTGCTGACGGCACTGATACTCCTGGTTTTTCTCCACAACGTAAGGGCGCTATTTGTGGTGTGCATCACGATGCCTCTGACGGTCGTGATAGGTCTGTTTTTCATGCAGGCGGCGGGCTTTACGCTCAACTCATCGACACTCATCGCGATAGGGATGTCGGTGGGGATACTGGTGACCAACTCCATAGTGGTGCTTGAAGCGATAG
>CALMGO010000146.1 GCA_937863625.1 uncultured bacterium | reverse complement strand
GAAGGCAAGACTGCGTGGGGCATTCGATTACGCCAAGGCCCGCCGGAGGCGAGGTAAACTACGAAGTTCACCCGCTGGGGCGGGAACAGGCGCCCCACCCTACATAAAGCGAATCGGCGGGTCAACAAGGCGCGCTACATGACTTTTGCCGACGCCGGCATAAACGAAAGTCACGGAATACAAGGCAGATAACGAGAGGGAGAACATCGAGATGGCGGGAAGCAGGAAGGTGAACTCGGCGGCGGAAGCGGCACGCGAGGCAAAGAAACTGATTGCACCGATTAAAAACGAGATAGTCTCGCTACTGACGATGCTCGTGCAGACAAACAGCGTGGCCGTGCCTCCTCTGGGCAACGAGGCTGCGGCGCAGAAGGAACTGACAAAGGTACTCAAGCGTTACAAACTCGACGTCGAGATGTACGACACGGCGAAGATACTCAAGGTCAAGGACAGGTACGTCAGGCGGGACAGGAATTATGAGGGGCGGCCGAACGTGGTGGCGCGCGTGGCGGGTAGCGGCAGCGGGAAGAGCGTGCTTTTTTCCGGGCATATCGATACTGTGCCGCCGGGGCCGGGCGTATGGAAGAAGAGCCCCTGGTCGGGGCACGTAAGCGGCGGGAAGCTCTACGGGCGCGGCGCGTGGGACATGAAGGGTGGGCTTGTCGCGCAGTTTGGCGTGCTCATGGCGCTGGCGAAGGCGAAGAAGCGGCTGGGCGGGGACGTAATCGCCGAGTCGGTGGTGGACGAGGAATGGGGAGGCGGAGGCGGGACTCTTGCAGGGAGGCTTCGGGGGGACAATGCGGACGCGTGCGTAATCCCTGAGGGGACGAATATGTCGGTGGTGCGTGCGACGCGCGGGGGGCACTTTTTTGACATCATCGCGCGGGCGGGCGACCCGAGCGCGTATTTTTCGAAGGAAGAGGTGGTGAGTCCCGCGGTGCCGATGGGGCGGGTGCTCGGATGGGTGGACGAGTGGACGAAGAAGCGAAAGAAGATAAAGCGCGGGCCGACGTATAAGGACTTTCCCGACCCGGCGCCGGTGCAGGTGTGCGCGCTCGAAGCTAATAGAATAGACCCTGACGTGCCGCTGGCGGTGCCGCTCGTGGCGAAACTGCGAGTGTACTTTCAGTTTTTGCCGCAGGAGAACGTGGAGGCGGTCTTAAGGGAGATACGCAGGTCGTTTGACGCGTTCTGCAGGAAGGACCCGTTTTTCAAGGTGTACAAGCCGGAGTGGAAGGATTTCTATTTTCCGCCGCTATTAGGACATGAACTTGCGGCGGACCATCCGTGGACGCGGTGCATGGCCGAGGCGGCAAGCGCTGCGGTGGGCAGGGATGTGAGCGTGTCGGCGGCGGAGTATCCGTGCGACGCATTTATCGTGCACAAGTTTTACAAGACGCCGACGCTTCTTTTCGGGCCGGAGGGGGCGGGCGCGCACAACGCGGACGAGTATGTAAAGGTGGCAAGCGTCGTGAAGACGGCGGAGAGCCTGCTGGCGGCGGCGCTCATGTGGTGCGGGTGAGAGGGGCTGAAGCACAGAGAGGCGCGGTGATTGGAGGCGGTGGAGAAGATACAGCCTGTCCACGTGGCGCAGGTGCTGACATACGTGAAGTTGTCACGGAGGAGAACGGGGTTGAATTGGATTTTGGATTTCTGTCTTGCATGACGGGATTGAGCATGCTGTAATGCAGGGCATAGCAGCACACGTGCAGCGGCAAGCAATCCGGGGTACAGGAAGCAGCCCAAAGACCTGAGCAAATCAGCCGGTCAATGGTCGGCTGTGAAGAGAGGGGGCACCGGATGCGCGGCAGAACAACATCATATCGATTCGTGAGAGTTTGCCTTCCCTGGATTATTCCTACGTGGATACTCATCGCATGCACCGTCGGCTTCGCCGAGGCCGGCAAGGCGGACGCGCCGGATCAGGCGGCGGCGGAGTTTGTGCCGCTGGAGAAAGTGATTGTGCTCAGCGTCCACGACGACGACCCGGGTGCGTTTTGCATGGTGGACCTGGACACCGGGCTTGTGACTGCGGCGGCGCCGGAGGCCGTATCCGGCGAAACTCCGGAGGAGTGGATGCGCAAGAGAGGCATTGACGCTGTCGGCGAGACGAGCGTCGGCGTAAGAGGCCTCGCCTGTCTTGACATGAAGGTGACGAAACGACTGTCTGAGGATGTGTGGAGGGCGAATACATACATGGCGCGTCACGAGATCGAGGCGACCGAACGGACGGCTGTCTCGGCGATGAGAGGCGTCGACGGCCTGCCGGCGACGTACGGCTTCGAGACGCGCGAAGGGTCGCAGGG
>CALMGO010000145.1 GCA_937863625.1 uncultured bacterium | reverse complement strand
TTCCGCCATCCCGGCGATACAGACGCAGTAGATTATGCGAGGGAGGCAGAGGAAATCAAGACTTTTCTCCTGCTGCGGGAGGACAAGTCGCGGTTGCCACTGAGGGGGCGACATGCTATGATTAGAGTTCTTCTCAAGAGCAATCTTCCGGCACACCCAAAAGGAGAAAGAGACCTTGGCTACCCTCAGGCTTCACAACGTGCACGTGCGCTGCGGCGCAACCATTGACGAAATTGCACGGGCCGCCGTGGTCAAGATCGGCCGTAAAGATGCCATTCTCGAAGGGCTGCGGGTCGTCAGGCGAAGCATCGACACGAGAAAAAGACCGAATATACGCTGGTCTGTTGCCGTGGAATTTGAGGGTGACGCCGCTCTCATCGCGAAGCTCCCGCCCAACGAGGCGTCGGTGGTGACGCCGGTCGAAGAAGAGACACTCACGGCGGGCGGCGAGCCGCTTCGGTCGCGGCCGGTCATCATAGGGGCGGGGCCGGCGGGGCTATTCGCGGCGTTAGTCCTTGCTCAAAACGGTTACAGGCCGATTGTGGTCGAAAGAGGCAGGGGGATCAAGGAACGGAATGCCGACGTGGCGGCGCTTCTGGGGCAGCGGCGGCTTGATACCGAGAGCAACTTCGTCTCGGGGGAGGGCGGAGCCGGGGCATATAGCGACGGGAAACTGACAACGCGCATAAACGACGTGCGGCTTCGGAGCGTTTTATCGACTCTCGTTGAATGCGGCGCGAGTAAGGACATTCTTATTGACGCACGCCCCCACATCGGCAGCGACGTGCTGCCGGGTGTGGTAACGAGGCTTCACCAGAGAATCGAAGGCCTTGGGGGGGAATTCCGGTTTGGGTATGAGGTCGAGCGACTCATGACAAGCGAGGGCTCGCGCGTCACGGGGGTGATATCGACAGGCGGCGAGAGTATTGAGGCGGGCGCGGTCATTCTGGCGGCGGGCAACTGGGCTGGAGGGCTTCTCGAGAGGCTTGCCGGACAGGGAGTGGCTGTTGAAGCCAAAGCATTTCAAGTGGGGGTGCGCATAGAACATCCGCAGGAACTCATCGACTGGAGCGTTTACGGGCAAAGCAGGGGGAGCCTGCCCGCGGCTGAGTACATAATGAGTTGTCCAGCAAAGGGTTACAGCCGAGGCGTGGCGACATTCTGCATGTGTCCGGGCGGCATCATAGTGCCTGCGGTGAGCGAACTGGACCGGCTGTCGACAAACGGAATGAGCCGGTCGGGGCGGGACGGGAAATTCGCCAATTCGGCGCTGGTGGTGACCATTGAGCCGGGAGAACTGGGCGAGGGCGACGTCTTCGCGGGGATGGAATTTCAGAGAAAGCTTGAAAAGGCGTGCTTTGACGTGGCGGGCGATTTGAGCGCCCCTGCGCAGAAGGCGGCGGACTTTCTGGCAGGCAGGATGAGCCGCGACCTGCCGGAGTGTTCCTACCCGCTCGACATTGTGGAGGCGGATTTGAGGGACATCCTGCCAGCCCAACTTACGGAGGCACTTGGGGTGGCTCTGCCGCATTTCGGCGCTAAAATGCCTGGTTTCGTCGAAAACGGGCTTCTTGTCGGGGTCGAGACGCGCGTTTCGAGTCCTGTGCGGATAGTCAGGGATAGTCAAACGCGCCAGAGCGTGTCGACGGAGAGGCTGTTTCCTTGCGGAGAGGGAAGCGGTTACGCGGGCGGCATCATGTCGAGCGCGGTTGACGGCATACGCTCCGGGGAGGCTCTGGTGAGGCAATTCGGGTGCTGTGCCGAGTGAAGAGAAAAAAAGCCAACATTGCGGGCTGCACGGCGTAGATAGAGGTAACCGTCCGTTCGCTGGGCCGAGGGGCCTGAGAAGGCCAATTTCGCTTGCAAAGATTGAGTAAGGCCATATAATCCTGAGTTTCACGGCATTGGGCCGTGGCAAAAGCCGTGTTCAGACGGCGGGCGTTTTTGGGACACAGAAGGGATTTGATGCTTTTATGATCAAGGTTACGGCCAGGCCGCACGAGAGCGTGGAACAGTTGGTAAAACGGTTCAAGAAGATGTGCGAAAAGGAGGGCCTGACGAAGGACATCAAGCGTTCGAGTTACTATGAAAAGCCCAGCGAACGCAAACGTCGCCGCCTTCGCAAGGTGGAAAAGCGCATTCTGCAGTTGGAGAGAACGGGCGGCAGGTAATATCACGAGCGCGTTCCCTGCAGCCTCAAGGAGAGGGGAATTGAGCGAAACCGTAATAGAAATACGCGACCTCACGAAGGAGTATCGTGACTTCTGGGGCAAGCGGAAGGTTCTTGCCCTTGACGGACTCAATCTTGACGTCTACAGGGGCGAAGTTTTCGGCTTTCTGGGGCCTAACGGTTCCGGTAAGACGACGACGGTCAAACTGCTTCTGGGGCTGTTATTTCCGACGAGGGGCCATGCGAAGGTTCTGGGCAAGGATCCCGGCAGCGTAGAGGCGAATCAGCACATCGGATTTCTTCCGGAAGAATCATACCTGTACAGATTCCTTGACGCCGAGGAAACGCTGGATTTCTACGGCCGGCTCTTCAAGATAAAGTCGGCGGAGCGCAAGCGCCGCATAGACATCCTCATCGACAAGGTGGGGCTCGACCATGCGCGCAAGAGGCAACTCAAGGAATACTCCAAAGGCATGGCGAGGCGCATCGGCCTTGCGCAGGCGCTCATTAACGACCCTGATATAGTAATACTGGACGAGCCCACCAGCGGTCTTGACCCGATCGGGACACGGGAGATAAAAGACCTGATCATAGAGCTCAAGAAACAGGGCAAAACGGTCTTCATGTGCAGTCATCTTCTGGCAGACGTCGAGGACGTGTGCGACAGGATAGCGATACTTTTCCAGGGCAAACTCGAAGTCATGGGCAAGGTCAGCGAACTCTTAACCGAGCAAGGCGTCGTCAATTTCAAAGCGCAGAACGTCTCGGCGGGCGTGCGCGACAACGTGACGAAACTGCTGGAAAACGACGGCAGCTACATCGGCACTGAAAAGGCGTCGAGGTCCCTGGAGGACCTGTTCCTCAAGGTAGTGCGCGAAAGCACCGCCAGCGCGGCTTCGGCAGGTGAAGCCGGGGAGAGCAGTTAGGAATGCACAGTATGCTGGCCATCGCAAGGGTGACTCTCAAGGACGCCCTTCGCAAGAAAGTCCTCTTCACAATCCTCTTTTTTGCGGTCCTTCTGACCGTTGCGTCGGGCTTTTTGCCTGCGGTGATGGCGCAGGAGCGCATTACACAGGTCGCCAAGATATGCCTTAGCGGGCTGGGTTTTTTCGGGATGATCGTTGCAATATTCCTTTCGGCGCCGAACCTCCCCGACGACATCAGCAAGAAGACGATTTTCACCGTAATGACCAAGCCTGCGCGCCGCTGGGAGATAATAGCCGGGAAGATACTGGGGCTGGGTTACGTGCTTTTGATACTTCTGGCCGTCATGGGCAGCATATCGTACGCGTACATAAACTTCTGGGCGTGGAAGACGGGGCCGGATGAGAATCTGCCCGCGAGACTTGGGGGCAACAGGCTCAATTACGCGGAGTCGGTGGAGTATCACGAACTGACGCTTGAGTTGAGTCCGCCGATGATTGAAAGCAACCGGGCCATCGCAAGCGGCGTAGACAGGATAACCTTTCACTTCACCGGGCTTAATGAGGAGCGTTTTTCCGGTGAGATGGTTTTTGCGAAGGTGAATCTTTTCTCGCACGGGCGGCTCTATGACGGCAAGACCAACGAGGGGACGGCGGCGCTGGAGGTCAAGAACCCGACGACCGGCGAGGCGCGCGAGATCGTTTTCGGACAGGAGAAGTACCTGCCGTTCGACAGGAGTCTCATAGACAAGGGCGGGGCGCTCGACATCAGCGTACTGAGACACCTGCCCAGCGGGAGTTACAGCGCGATGGCGGCCTCGGTGGCGGTGTTGAGCCAGCCGGCCGGGTACGGCGTCAACTTTCTCAAGGCGCTGGTGATGATGTTCATGCAGTACATGGTGCTCGTATTCGTGGCGACTGCGGCGAGTACTTTCCTGACGTCCACGGTGAGCACGATA
>CALMGO010000144.1 GCA_937863625.1 uncultured bacterium | reverse complement strand
GATAAAGGACGTGATGCGCACGCCATATTTCGTGCCGGAGACAAAGAGGGTACGGGAACTCTTAAAGGAATTTCGCGCCACCAACGTACATATGGCGATAGTGCTGGATGAATACGGCGGGACGAGCGGGATAGTCACGATTGAGGACGTGTTGGAAGAGATAGTGGGCGAAATCGAAGACGAGTACGATGCATACCAGCCGCCTGAGATACGACCGGCGGGGCCGGGAAAAGCCACGGTCGACGGGCAGGCTGATTTTACGGAGGTCGCGGAGGCGCTGAACGCGGACCTCGGGGACAGCGAGGAGTACGAGACTATAGCCGGGTACGTGCTCTATCAAATCGGGAGGATACCGAAGTCCGGAGAGATACTTGAGCTAAACGGGCTTCGCCTTACGGTCCAGGAGGCCGACGAGCGGCGTATAAAGACGCTCTTTGTCGAGGTCATCGGCAACGGTGGGCGCTCCGGCACAAAAGAGAGGAAAGCCGGCGGTGGCTCTTGAGAAGGCATCCGGGATAATAATACGCCTCAGCGACTACAGCGAAACAAGCCAGATAGTCACGTTTCTGACCGACACACACGGGAAAGTCTCGGCAATTGCCAAGGGCGCCAAGAGGGCCAAAAGCGCTACCGGGGGCGCGATGGACCTTTTAACGCTGAACGAGATAGTCTTTTCGCCGAGCGCGTCGGGGGGGCTGGGAACGCTTAGAGAAGCGCGGACAACCGCGCAGTATCCGGGACTTCGCAAGAGCACACAGAAATACTACGCCGGGCTCTATTTCGCGGAACTTGCGGGGATATTCGGAGAGGGATCGGAAGGTTCGCAGGCGCATTACGAAGTGCTTAAGGAGACGCTGGAGGCACTCGACGAGGGAAAGATATCGGACTGGAACCTGACCGCGTATTTTGAGAGCCATATACTGGCGGCAAGCGGGTTGGAGCCGAACCTGACGAACTGCGCGAGATGCGGGAGCGAGGCCGGGGAAGGCACGACGAGGATGTCGCTTGAGGAAGGCGGGATACTGTGCGGACGGTGCCAAGGCGGCAGAGAAATAGATAAGGGCAGCCTGGCAACGCTGAGGAAGGTCTTTTCAACGGGGCTTTTGACTGCGGGGCGTCTGAAGATCCCTGAGCAGACACGGCGGGTTATAGGCGGGCTGTTGACGGCGCTGGTACTTCACGGCGCGGGCAGGGCGCCAAGGCTGACGAAATACGTCAAGGGCGAATACGGGAGGCAGTGGAGACGCTGGGCCGGGGAAACACCGGTATCCGAAGGTTCTTGATAGATGGGAAAGCGCGCCCTATAATGGCTTTGTCAAAGAGGTTGCGAGGGAAACTGATATGAACTTTCGGCGATTCAGGGGGACGGCGGCGGCGGCGACGGCGCTTTTGGCGGTTTTGTGCGCGGCGGCAATAGCCGACATTACGTGGAACGGGACAACGGGCTGGCAAAAGTCCACGGACGGGACGTCGCTTGCCGGAGGAAAGCAATTTGACAAGGCATTTGCGCTCTATGTGAACGGGAAGTACTCACGGGCGCGAAAACTATTTGAAAAAGCGGCCAAGAAGGGCGAGGAGCCCATCGTAGAGGATGCCAAGATTCTCATCGGCGAGTGCCAGCTGGGAGACAGGAACTACAGACAGGCATTCAAAGCATTCGAGGAGTTTCTGGACGCATACCCGGCAAGCAGGTACGTCGACCGGGCATACGCAGGGGAACTGGAGGCGGCAAGGGCGCTTTTGCGGGGGGCGAAGTCGAAGGCGCTGGGATTGAGGATATGGCCGGGGCGCGCCAGCGGCGAAAAGATGGTCGACAAGATAACGAGGCGAAGACCATTCAGCGATTATGCAAGGGATGCGCAGATAGAACTGGCGGATGCGTATTACCGCAAGAAACTTTTTATCGAATCGGCATCTGCTTACCAGCAGTACGTTGAACTCTACAGGGAGGGGCCGGACGTCCAGAGGGCCTTTCTGGGAGTCGGCAAGAGCATCCTTCGCGACGCCCAGGGGCCGGTGTACACGCCACTGCCGTACTACAAGGCACAGAGCGTATTCGACGGATTTGTGAGACAATACGGGGAAAGCCCGGACGCCGCCGAGGCGAGGAAACTGAGCGCCAGGTCGGGAGAGAAACTGGCGGAACACTACCTGGGCGTAGCCAAGTGGTATCTCAAGATGGGACAGGTAGAGGCAGCAAGGACATACTTCAACAAAGTCGCCACGGAATACGGCGGCACGAAATGGGCCGAACAGGCCACTTCTTACCTCGTGCATCTTGCCCCCAAGGCCGGAGGCGCCGATGCTTCGTAAGACGGTCATATTACTGGTGGCGCTCGCGGCAGCCGGGTGCGGCTACAGGGCGGGATATACGGTAAGGCGCGACATCGACAAACTGAGCGTGCCGATATTCAAGAACGACACATTTTACAGGGGGCTGGAGCTCACGCTAACGAGCGAGGTTCTGAGCGCGGTTGAGAAACGCACGCCTTACAGTATAACCGACAGCAGCGAGGCGGACGCGATACTTGTGGGACGGATAGCGTCGTACAAGACGACAGTTCTCCATGAGGACACGGCCAACACGGCAATTGAGACGGGGCTGGCGCTCGTGGTGGAGGTTAGTCTCGAGGAGGCTCGAAGCGGCAAGGTGCTCTATCGCGGGGAGATCCGCGAGGGGGACAGTTTTGCGGCTGCGGCCGGCGAGACGGAAGAGGGCGTGCGTGAATTACTTTTCAGGCGCACGGCCATGAGGATCCTGGAAGCGGCGCTTGACGAGGACTGGTAGTCGGGAGAGATAGATGAGCGAGAGCGGCAACAAGCCTGGCAGCGAGAAGCGCGGAACCGGCAGGGCGCAGCCACCGCGCACGTTTCTGATGATACTACTGGCAATAGGGGCGGTGTATCTCTTTTTCCTGTTTATGAAAACAGATATGTCGCAGGAAAAAGACGTCGACAGGAATCTCTTTGACCAGCAACTGGCCGCCGGGATGGTGGCGGAGGTCGAGATAAGCGACAATTCGGCGAAGATCAAACTCAACCCCGGCGCGGCCAAGCCGGAGAAGTACGAGATAGCGATACTCAACAGTGAAGACGCAAACGCGCTGGCGACGCAGATAAAGGCATACAACGACGCCAACTCGACAAGCCAAGTCAGGTACATAAAGAGGCCTCCGAACAAGCTTATACCATTTCTGGGTTACCTTGCGATATTCGTCCTGGTGCCGGTGGTCCTCTACTTTGTGCTGTTTCGCTCGATAACCAAGGGCGGCGGGTCGGGAGTGCTCTCGTTCGGAAAGAGCCGCGCGCGACTCGCCACCAAGGGGCAGGTGAAGGTGACGTTCAAGGACGTCGCGGGGATTGACGAGGCGAAAGAAGACGTACAGGAGATCATACAGTTTCTGAAAAACCCGGCGAAATTTCACAAGCTGGGGGCGAGGATACCGCGCGGCGTACTGCTGGTGGGGGCGCCGGGGACGGGCAAGACGCTTCTGGCGAAGGCGATCGCGGGCGAGGCTGAGGTGCCGTTTTTCAGCATAAGCGGCTCCGACTTTGTAGAGATGTTCGTAGGTGTCGGCGCGAGCCGCGTAAGAGACCTTTTCCGGCAGGCGCAGGAGAATGCGCCGTGCATTATCTTTCTGGACGAGATAGACGCGGTGGGACGCAAGCGCGGGGCGGCTTTTACGGGAGGCGGCCACGACGAACGCGAACAGACTCTAAACGCGATACTGGTGGAAATGGACGGATTTGAGTCGGACGCAAGCGTAGTGGTGGTCGCGGCGACCAACCGTCCGGATGTGCTTGATCCGGCGCTCAAGCGGCCGGGGCGGTTTGACCGGGAAATAACAGTGGACCTGCCGGACGTGCGCGGGCGCGAGGAGATACTACAGGTGCACGCGGCGAAGGTGAAGCTGGGGCCGGACGTGGATTTTGAGGTACTGGCTCGGGGGACACCGAGTTTTTCGGGGGCGGATCTCGAAGCTATCATAAACGAGGCGGCAATACTGGCGGCGCTTCGCGGCAAGGAAGTCGTCGAGATGGAGGACATGGAGGAGTCTCGGGACAAGGTGCGCTGGGGCCGGCAGAAGCGTTCGCGCGTGATGGGAATCGAGGACAAGCGCATCACGGCGTATCACGAGAGCGGTCATGCGGTGGCGACCAAGCTGCTGCCGGAGGTGCAGCCGCTGCACAAGGTGACGATAATACCTCGCGGGATGGCGCTGGGCGCGACAATGCATCTTCCGGAGAAGGACCGCTATCACGTACAGCGCAAGGAGCTCATGGGGGAAATAGTGGCGCTTCTGGCCGGTCGAGTGGCGGAGGAGCTATTCTGCAGCGATATATCCAGCGGCGCGCGCGAAGATATCAGGATGGCGACATCGCTTGCGAGGTCGATGGTCCGCGAGTGGGGCATGAGCAGCGTGATGGGGCCGATATTCTACGGCGAGGAGGAAGCGCAGTACGGGTATGAAACCATGCAGGTAAGGCCGTACAGCGAGGCGACGGCGGTCGAGATAGACAAGGAAGTCGCGCTCCTTGTGAACGATTCTTTTGAGAGGGCGCGTGCGCTGCTGGGCGAGCACAGGGAATCCGTTCGCAGGGTGGCGGAGGCGCTCCTGGTAAAGGAAGTGCTGGAGAGCGCGGACGTCGACCGTATCATAGCCGGCGACGGCAGCGAGGCCAACGGCCACAGCGACTATCCCTCCATCAGCACCGACGGCCGCTACGTCGAGTTCGCGTCCTACGCCACGAACCTGGTTGCGGGCGACACGAACGGCGTCTCCGACATCTTCGTGCACGACTGCCAGACGGGAGCCAACACGCGCGTGAGCGTGGCCGGCGACGGCAGCGAAGCCAACGGGGTCAATGGCCAGATCGCCAAGATCAGCGCCGACGGCGGCCGAGTCGCCTTCACGTCCGATGCCTCGAACCTGGTAGGCGGCGACACCAACAACACCAGGGATGTCTTCGTCCGCGACCTG
>CALMGO010000143.1 GCA_937863625.1 uncultured bacterium | reverse complement strand
TATGAGCGCTTTTGTCGAGCGAGGTGAGAAAGGAGGCGCGGCAGTGCTCGTCGAAAAGCGTGGCGAGGCTTTCGTCGGCGAGGTCGTCGGGGGAAAGCTTGCCTTTTACGGCGAGGTCATTGGCCCAGAGGACGTTTCCAAGGGAACTCAAGAGTATCGTCGGGCGGGAGTAGTCGGTGAAGACTCCGTTTACCGCGGAGAACATCGGCGCTGCGATGGAACCTGAGCGGCCGGAGAGATAGAGTTCGTCGGCGCCGCCTGCCTGGAGCCTGCGTACGCCTTCGGATAGAGAAGCGCATTCGACGATTTCGCAGCCGGCAAACCTGTCATCTGCGCTGTAATTTAACGCGAAACACGCAGGCACAAGGATCTTTGCCATTGCCACCTCAGTATACGGCTTTGGAACGACGGTCGCATCCCGAAACAGCAAGTATAGTCCAGCGGCCCCCCGGTGTCAAATACGTCAAACTTCCACGGGTTCGGGCGCCGCGGCCTGGGTTCTAAGCGACACGGAGACCTTTTTGGACACTCCCTGCTCCTCCATCGTAATGCCGTAGAGGGTATCGGCGGCGGACATGGTACGCCGGTTGTGTGTGATAACGACGAACTGGCAAATGGGCAGGTACTCGGTCATGAGATCGATGAATCTGCCGATGTTGCTCTCGTCCAGCGGCGCGTCGACCTCGTCGAGGACGAGGAAGGGGCTGGGCCTGGTGGCGAACATGGCGAAGAGGAGTGCGACGGCGGCCATGGCCTTTTCTCCGCCGGAGAGGAGGTTGAGATTGGACGGCTCCTTTCCCGGGGGTTTTGCCATGATGCGGATGGGACTTTCGAGGACGTCATCGGGGTCGACGAGTTCGCAGTCGGCGCGGCCTCCACCGAAGAGGCGTCGGAACATATTGGAGAAATTTTCGCGGACGGCCTCGAAGGACTCCATGAACATCTTGCGGCTGGTGGCGCGGGTCTTGGTGATGATGCCTTCGAGGGACTCCTTGGCGTGGGCGAGGTCGTCGCGCTGAGTGGCGAGAAACTCGTGGCGAGCCTGGAGTTCGTCGAGCTGTTCGAGGGCTTCCATGTTGACGCCGCCGAGGGAAGATACTTTGCGCGTGAGAGTTTCGATCTCCTCGTCGACTGCCGCGGTGTCTTCGACGGCTGCGGCGGGCCTGGCGAGGTCGTCGGTCGTGGCGGAGAACTCCTCTCTCGCGCGGGTGATGACGTCGCTCAGGCGGACGGAGACCTCGCGCTCCTCGATGGAGAGCTCGGAGAGCTTTTCGCGCACGGCGTCGACGGCGGCGCGGGCGTCTTTGAGCCTGGGGGCGAGCCTTTGGACCTCATCGCGCAGGTCATTTTCCTGGCGGCGCCTGGCGGCCAGGACGACGCGGGCGCTATTGGCCTCGCGGTGGACGGATTCCATGCGCGCGCGGGCGGAGTTGAGAACGGACTGTTCGTGCGCGGCGGCGCGGCGGGCCTCTTCTATCTCGCGAACGGCCGAGTCGAGGACAGAGGCTTTCTCTTCGAGGACGGCGCAGGCATCGGCGTACTGGCGCTCGATGCTGGATTGCTTTTCGAGGGAGGAGGCGAGGCGGACTTTGAGGCTGGTGACGCGGATGCGCATTTCCTCGCGGGCCTCAGCTTCCCGGGCGATGCGGGTTTTGAGCGCGGAGATTTTTTCTTCGAGCGTCTTACCGCGATCGCGCGAGAGGTCCATCTGAGATTTTATCTCATCGCGCTGGGAGGAGGCCTTTGATATCTCCTGCTGGAGGGATTCCATCTCATCGTCGACGATGCCTTTTTCGCGAGCGAACTCCGCGCGGCGGGTCTCGGCGGCGGCGATCCGGCTTTCGGCCTGAAAGACGGCGGAGGTGACGCGGGAGAGCGTCTCTTCGAGTTCGAGCCGCGCAGCGGCCAGTCGGGCGAGGTCCCGGTCAAGTTCGTCGCGTCGGGCGGCGAGTATTTCGATTTCGCCGGCGATGTCGGACTCAAGGGCGGCGAGGCGTTCTATCTCGGTCTTTCTCCATATAAGCCCGCCGGCCTGACCGGCGACGCCGCCGGTGATGCCGCCGTCGGGGCCGACAGTTTCGCCGGAGCGAGTGGCGATGACGAGGCCGCCGGAGGAACCGTTGGCACAGATCGCGTCGTCGAGGGTGTCGACGAGGGCGGTATTTGCGAAGAGGGCGTCGCGAAGAATCTCGCAGCCGGGCGCGCAGGTGATAGAGGGCGCGAGAGGCGCGAAGCCGTGGGGAAGCGTTTCGCGCGGGGCGGCTGTGTGGCTTGCGGCGCGTTCGAGAGAGATGATTTTGGTCCTGCCGGCGTTCATCGCGGTAAGCCGGGCGATGGCATCGACGGCGGTGGCGGTGGAGTCTACGACAACGGCGCCGGCGTCGTCGGCGAGGACGGCCTCGACCGCGGAAGCGAGGTCTCTCGGGACGGTCAAAAGCTCGGCGACGAGGCCGCGCGTGCCGGGGAGGTCGAGATCGAGGACGGCGCGGGCGGCGTCAGAGATGCCGTCGCGTCGGCGCTGGAGGTCGTCGAGCAACTCCCTTCGGCTGCGCGCGCCGGCGAGGCGTTCGCTTGCAAAGGCGAGGTCGGCTTCGACGCGGCGCTTGACATCATCGGTGGATGCTGCGGCCGCGGCGAGGGATTCGATTTTCTTTTTGAGGCGGCCGGACTCGTCGGCGAGGCGGTCTTTTTCGGCGAGGAGTTCGCGGCGGGTTGTTTCGACGGTCTCGCATTCGTGGGAAAGCTGTGCGAGGCGGGAGGCAAGCCGCTGCCTGTGATGAGTGGCGGCTCTTTCGGCGGCGTCTATTTCGCTGAGGCGGTTGTTGAGTTTGGCGCCTTCGCGAAGGGCCTCGACGGCCTCGGCCTCGGCCGAGCGGGCCGACATGGAAAGTTCGCGCTCGACATCGGCGGCGCCGCGTTCGAGGGCGGCGGAGGCGGCAGCGGCGCGGGAGAGCCTGTCGGTGCGCAACTGTATGCGGACGGTGCGCCTTTCGAGCTCGACGGCGCGGGTCTCGAAAGCCTCGAGCTCCCGGCGGCGGGTCTGGAGGGTGCCTGCGAGGCGGTTTTCGTCGCGGCGGTGATTGGCGATGCGCTCGGAGCAGATGTCGATCGTGTGGGCGAGGTCGGATTCTTCCGCGTCCAGACGGGAGACATCGGCGGAGAGGGAGTTTATCTCGAACTCGACGGAGCGGAGGCGGTCGTTTGCGGCGTCGCCGGCAGACTCGATGGCGGCGAGTTCGGATTCGAGACCGACTGAGCGCTCGCGCGAGGAGTCAAGCGACTCGCGAAGGGAACGCATTCTGGCGGAGTAGTCGGTGAACGCGCGCCTGGCGCGGTTGAGTTTGAGGTCGGTGAGGCGATCGGTCATCTCGCGGTAACGGGCTGCTTTTGCGGCCTGGTACTTGACGCTTCTGAGGTTTTTCTCGACCTCGGAGAGGACGTCGTTTACGCGCAGGAGATTGAGAGCGACGCGTTCGAGTTTGGCGGTGGCGGCGCGCAGGCGGGTCTTGTAGAGGCCGATGCCTGCGGCCTCGTCGAAAACGGCGCGAAGCTCCTTGGGGTCGCTGGAAATGATCCGAGTTATCTCGCCCTGCTCGATAACGCTGTATGCGGTCGTGCCGACGCCGGTGCCCATGAAGAGCTCCCGGATGTCACGCAGGCGGCAGGCCTCGCGGTTGATGAAATACTCTCCCTCGCCGGAGCCGTAGACCCTGCGGGTGACGGCGACCTCCTCGAAGGGAAGCGGGAGCTTGCCGGAGGAATTGTCGAAGTTGAGCGTGACCTCGGCGAAGCCGAGAGGCTTGCGTCCGGGGGTGCCGGCGAAGATGCAATCGCCCATGGAAACGGCGCGGAGGCTTTTTGCGCTCTGCTCGCCGAGGACCCACCTGATGGCGTCGACGACGTTGGACTTGCCGCAGCCGTTGGGGCCGACGATGGCGGTGATGCCGCCGTCGAAGTTAAGCTCGGTGCGGTCGGCAAAGGACTTGAAGCCTGCGAGTTCAATCTTCCTCAGTTGCATTTATCGTCCTCTTGGTTATTCGAACCATTTGACTTCGTAGGGCAGATTTCCGCCGTCCTCCAACTGCACGATAACTTTCCTCGCATCCTCGAACGGCACGTCGTAGCGGGCCAGAAGAGTGAGGATGTTGTCGATAGTGGCGGGGACGGTCAACATTTCACTGTCGGCGCCGGGGCCGGCGACGACGGAGATGGTCTTCTCGTCAACAGAGCCCATGCCGATACCCGGGAGGTTGATTTTGATCGAGCCTGTAAGCAGCGTGCCTGGCCCGGTAATGACCACCATCGGCCTTCCGTTCGACTTGACCATGAGTCCGGGATCGGTCACAGGGACGGCGACGAGGTCATAGGAGGGCAGTCTTACCTGCCCTGCGGCCTCCTGCGAAGAGATAAGAAGCGCCTCTACGGCCGCGATCGCCACGCGCGGCGACTTGTCGGAGACCATGGCGCGAAGCATCTGCAGGGTCCTGCGGCCGGCGATCTGGCCCATGAACTTCGCCGCTTCGAACCGGACCTCTTCGTCGGGGCTGTCGGCTGCGGAGAGTATCATGTCGCTGCCGGATTGCGAACCGAGATATGATAGCGCCTGCCCGGCGTAGAGCATGGTCCAGCCGTCGCCTTTGGGGGCGGTCTCTTCGATAAGCGGCGCCGAGATGGGGCCGACCGCTTCGAGCTCGACGGAGGCCTTGTATTTGTCTTCCCTGGAGCCGGCAATGAGACCTGCGGCCAGTTTTTCCATTTCCTGTTGAGACGGCGGCCCGTAGAAATACGAGCCCTTGAGAGCTCTCACGACGTCGGCAAAGCGATGCACGTAGCGGCGGTAGACAGGCGGCACGCCCAGTAGCACGTCGCGGTTGGAGATCGCGCTTGCGTAGTTTACGGGCGGAGTGCCGGGCTCGCGTCCGACATTTGCGAATCGCTTGTTGATCAGGTACTGAATCAGCACGGATCGCGAGGC
>CALMGO010000142.1 GCA_937863625.1 uncultured bacterium | reverse complement strand
CCTTCCCGCCCCTTGTCGCGAGGACGAGCGCCGAGAGCAGCGCCCCCACCCCCAGCGAGCTGACCAGAAGGCCGTACTCCTGCGCCCCCTTGCCATAAATATCCCGAGCGAAAGCCGGCAGAAGCGTCGTGTAGTATGTTCCGTAGAGGCTGAATACCGCCGTGAGAAGCAGTATCACCCTGATGTCGCCGTGCCCCATGGCGTATTTTATCCCGTCAGCGAAATCGAGAAGGTTCCGGCCCGCCTTGCGCGTCGCGCGTTGGGGCAGATCCTTCATGGAGATCATCGCCACGATGATCGCCACGAACGACGCCGCGTTTATGAAGAAACACGCCGTCGCGCGAAATATGGCAAACACAACCCCACCCACGGACGGCCCCACTATCCTCGCCGCGTTAAACATCGCGCTGTTGAGCGCTACAGCGTTGCCGAGGTACTTCCTGCCTGCGACTTCGCCTATAAAGGCCTGGCGTGCCGGAACATCAAAAGCCTTCGCGATCCCGCTGATGCATACAAGCACGTATATCTTGTGGATCGTAAGCGCGTCAAGCGCAGCAAGTACGCCGAGCGCCAGCGCAACCAGCATGAGCACGACCTGCGTGATCGTGACCACTGCTCGCCTGCTGTATTTGTCCGCCACTACCCCGGCGGGTATGACAAGCAGCGTCAGCGGTATTAGTTCAAGAAAGCTCACATACCCGAGCACGCTCTTGGACTTCGTCAGTTCATATGCCACCCACGAAAGCACCGGCCCTTGCATCCATGTGCCGACGAGTGACACGGACTGGCCCATGATGAAAAGGCGAAAATTCCGTACCGACATGGCGGGGAAGAGCCTGTAAAATCTGCCCGATAGCTCCCCGGGTGTCTCCGGCGTCTTCAATTGCTCTTCTTGCACTCAACTCCCCCGCATGCGTCTGTGGGTTATCCGGTGGACATGTCTCTCAACTCAGGCAGTTCAGGACCGATTTCTGATTATAGGGGTCTCGTGGAAATTCGAAAGACCTCGGCATGTTTTCCAGTTCAAAAGGAACATAATCATGTTAGAATGCACAAATATGGGAGATCGGCTCCGGGAGCGACGCCCTTTGATAGCGTTCTTCGCTGTCCGGGCAACGCCAACTGCCTGTTTTCCTGTAATCACATGGCAAATCCGTGAACAAATGTGGCGCCGGTACGTATCTACATATAAGTGAACGGTTTCGCCCTTGGCAGTTTCGCGCGTGGGGGGTGCTGAGATGAAGGAAATACATGGCGCAGTGAATGCCGTCCGGCGCAGACTCCGCGCTAACCTGCTGCTGGCGCGTTTCCTCGGCGGACTTGCCGTACTATCCCTCATTCTTGCCTTGGGCGTGCTCGCCGCGAAGCTGGTGTTCTTCCCCGGCGCTATGGACCTCGTCCTCCCTGCGTTGCTGGGTGCTATATGCATGGCCCTCCTTTATGCGGCGCTCTTTTCCAGGACCCGCACATTTGCTGCGGCGGTTGCGGCCGACGAGAAACTGCGCCTCGGCGAACGCCTTTCCACCGCCATACTTGTCGCCGCTGATTCCTCTCCTGTCGCCCGCGCCGTTGTATCCGACGCCCGCGACTTTGCGTCGCGCCTGCGCCCCTCTACAGCCTTTCCCCTGCGACTTCCGGAGAAGTGGTGGAGGTCCGTCGTTTCCATACTTCTTCTCGCCGGGGTCTTAAGCCTTCCGCAGTTTGACCTGTTCGGGCGCCATGCCGCATTCCAGAGGGAGCAGCAGGACCGCCAGGAGGCCGCAGCCGAGGTCGAGCGCCTCCAGGAGAAAGTCGCCGAGATGAAGAAGATCTTAGGCGAGAGCGATCCCGAGACGCTCGAAATTATCGAAGACCTGCAGGCGCGTCTTGCCGAGCTTGAAAAGATGGGGCTCAACAAGAAGGACACGCTCGCCGCAGTCTCCGGCCCCCTCGAAAAGCTTGCCGACAGGATGGCTGACCTTGCGCGTGACGCCTCCCGGGAGGGGCAGTCACAGCAGGCCGACCTTTCAAAGGCCCTTGCCGACAGCCAGCTTGCGGAGGCCAAGGCCCAGCTCGAGAAGCTCATGGCCGAGATGAAGGACGCCCTCGAAAAGGGCACCCTATCCGAGGAGCAAAAGGACGAACTTGCCAAGGCCATCGAGAAACTCGCACAGGAACTCAACCGCGCCGCTCAGAACGGATCCCCGGGTCAGCAGGCCGCTCAGCAACTTGCCCAGCAACTCGCCAGTCAGATGTCGCAGGCTGCTCAGGACATGAAAGCGGGCAATGCTTCGCAGGCCGCCCAGTCTCTTCAGCAGGCGATGACCGCCATGAATACGCCTCTTTCAGGCCTTAACCCAATGGCCGCCTCCGGCATGAACCAGGGTACGCCTCTTTCGGCAAACCCTTCCGCGCTCCAGGGACAGGCCGGCCAGATGGCGGGTAACTCGGCGCAGCAGCTCCAGCAGATGGCCAACGCCCTCCAGGGCCTGAGCCAATATCAGTCCAACCTCACCGGCGGCCAGTCCATGTCCATGGCTCAGGCGCTCGCGCAGCTTCAGGCCGCCGCCGCGATGGGGCAGGGGGGCAACATGCCGGGCCCCGGTTCCGGCACCGGCCCGGGAATGGGAGGACCCGGCCAGGGAAGGGGCGGCCAGTGGGATGTCGCCCCTGATGGTAATTCCACAATGCAGTCCTCGACGATAGGCGGCGTCATGCACCCGGGACGGATGCTTGCGTCATACTATACCGAGGGCGGCACTCTCAAAAACGAATCCCGCGTCCAGTACGAAGAAGTCGTTCTTGAAAGCAGGCAGAAAGCAAAAGACGCCCTTACCGACCAGAAAGTACCCCGCGCCTATGAAAAGGTCGTGCGCGATTACTTCGAGAGTCTCGATGCCCCTCAATTGCCATGATTACCCGCAGCCCTGCGTGAAGACAGGGTACACTGAGGAGATTCTTTATTCATGAATTTGCGTAAGCTTCTTGGCGTCGTTTGCGCGTTCGTCGCCACGCTCGTGATTATTGCCGTCGGTGTCAGTCTGTTCGGACGAACCCCCGCCAGGCAGGTCGTAGTTTACACCAGCGTTGATATGACTCAGGCCGCCCCGGTCCTTGAGGCCTTCGAACGCAGTTCCGGCATAACCGTCCTTCCGCTTTACGATACCGAGGCCTCCAAGCGATCTCCTGTGCCTTGTAGGTATCCGGTACTGTCACTTCAACGGTGGCGCCG
>CALMGO010000141.1 GCA_937863625.1 uncultured bacterium | reverse complement strand
GCAGGAATCTCCCCGACACGTATCTGGTCGAAAGGTCTATGGCCTCCTGTATCGCCTCGTCGGTGATGCGAACGCGGTGATGCGCCTCGTAGCGGTCGCGCAGGCCTTTCAATATGGCTATGGCCTCTTCCTTGGAGGGAGGGTCGACCATGATGGTCTGGAACCGGCGTTCAAGCGCACCGTCTTTTTCGATGTACTTGCGATACTCATCGAGCGTAGTCGCACCAATGCACTGTATCTCGCCGCGCGAGAGGGCGGGCTTGAGGACGTTGGATGCGTCTATAGCGCCCTCGGCGCCGCCTGCGCCGACCAGAGTGTGGAGCTCGTCGATGAAGAGAATGACGTTCTCAGCGCGGCGGACTTCGTTCATGACCGCCTTGATGCGCTCTTCAAACTGCCCCCGATACTTGGTCCCCGCCACCATCAGCGCGAGGTCCAGCACCACTATCCTGCGGTCGCGAAGCACCTCGGGGACGTTGTTTTCGACTATCTGCTGCTCAAGGCCCTCCACGATGGCGGTCTTGCCGACGCCCGCTTCGCCCAGAAGAACGGGGTTGTTCTTCGTGCGGCGCGAGAGTACCTCCATGACGCGGCGGATTTCCTTTTCGCGGCCTATGACGGGATCGAGCTTGCCTTCCTGCGCCAACTCAGTGAGGTCCCGTCCGAATGAATCAAGCGCGGGAGTCTTGCTCTTCGTGTCCTTGTCCGGCTCGCCTTCGGTCTCTTCGCCAGACATGCCCTCCGGGCCGAACTGGTGCCCGAGTAGCTTGAGCACTTCCTCGCGTACCTCGTCGAGTTTGAGCCCCTGTTCCACGAGGACCTGCGCGGCGACTCCGTCACTTTCGCGCAGGAGCCCCAGAAGCAGGTGCTCCGTGCCGACATAATTATGCCCGAGCGCCCGCGCCTCTTCAAAGGCCAGTTCAATGACCTTCTTGGCACGCGGCGTAAAGGGAAGCCTGCCGACGGTCACCATGTCATGACCGCTGGGGACTTTTTTCTCAATTTCAAGGCGGATATGTTTGAGGTCCACGCCGAGGTTGCGAAGCACATTGGCCGCGACACCTGAGCCTTCCTTAATCAGACCCAGGAGTACGTGTTCGGTGCCGATGGACTCGTGGTTAAACCGCATCGCCTCCTGGTTCGCCAGACCCATAACGCGCCTGGCCCTGTCGGTAAATCTTTCGAACATCATTTTCCTCCGTTTTTCCCGTTATCAAAGCGCCGCAATATCTCTCTGCGGAGCCCGTCGGCCGTCTGCCCCTTCTCCAAGAGCACCTGCGCCGGTATTACTTCTCCTTCGCGCAGAAGGGCGAGCAGCACATGTTCCGTATCAACGTAATCATGGCCGAGTGTGCGCGCCTCCTGGAAGGCAAGTTCCATCACCTTCCTGACGCGCGCGGTCAGCGCGAGTTTCCTCTCGCCGGCGGTTTCCCGGCCCTGCTGCGATCTCTCTATACCAAGTAACAACTTCTGAACGTCCGCAAGTTCCGTTTTCCGGACGGGCGCCTCCGGCCGCGACTTTTCGCCGGGGGCCAGTTCTATCCGCGAGTCCTCCTGTTCGGCCGATTGGCCGAGGAGTTTCATCACTTCCTCGCGTACCTGGCTGAGCGCGAGCCCCTGTTCGACGAGGATTTGCGCGGCGACTCCGTTGCCTTCGCGCAAAATCCCCAGAAGTAGATGCTCCGTGCCGACATAATTATGTCCGATCTGTCGGCCTTCTTCGAAGGCCAATTCGATCACTTTCTTGGCAGACGGCTCAAAAGGAAGCCTGCCGACGGTCACCATGTCATGGCCGCAAGGATGCTTCTTCTGAACTTCAAGGCTCACGCGCCCGAGGTCCACGCCAAGGTTGCAAAGCACGTTGGCAGCGACGCCGGAGCCTTCCTTAACCAGCCCGAGGAGTATATGCTCGGTGCCGATGGACTCGTGGTTAAACCGCATTGCCTCCTGGTTAGCCAGGCCCATCACGCGCCTGGCCCTGTCGGTAAATCTTTCAAACATGACTCACCCCCCACGCGCTGGCGTCAAGCCTAACTTATTATACCGCAAAAGGCTTACGACGGCAAGCAGCACAGGGCCTAAAGGCGCTCCATCGCGGAGGCTATTTCCCACTTCCACTTGCCTTCTTCGTCAAAATCCCTGCATTTTCTCAAGAACCTTCTCGCGCGCCGCTTTTTTCCAAGGGCGGCGGCCACCTGGGCTCTCAAGAACAGGCTGTCAGGGTCGAGATTGTCGATGCTGAGCGCCGTTTTAAGCAGTTCATCCGCCTTGGCGTGCTCGCCTGACAGAAATGCCGTAAGCGCCCGTGAGTAAACCTCGTCAAGCCGCTCTCCTTGAGACGCACGGGCGTCACGCGCCAGATGCAGGACCTCAAGCACGGCATTGGCCGCAAAAATGCTCACCAGCGCTGCCAGCAGAGCGGGATGAACGTAAATAGGCAACCCGGAAGGTGTTATGGCCTTCAACAAGATATACGCCTGAGCAAGGGCCGTCCATAACACTATGACCATGGCGCCGCTCAGGTATTTCTTGCGCAACAACTTGCCTGCTCCCGGTACTAAGACAGCAAATACGCCTTTGATTATCCGCATGTCACCCTCATTAAAGACTGTAACACACACTCACTATCACACATTCCCGCTCATTCGCCGCGGTCGCCGCCATTACCCGATTCTGCGTCTGGACGACGCCTCTCAAAGAAAAAACCCACCACAAAGAGCGGAACTGACAAAAACATCAGCACAACTCCCTCTGTTCTGATGGTCAGACTCACGCGAAACTCGCCCACAAGGTAAAACGCCGTCAGAAAAGTCCCGAAAATACTCCCCAGCGACGACACGGCATAAAACGAGCCGACCCTCCTGCCGAGACCGCGGAGGTCTGTGGTAGCCAGTCTAACGCAGTAGGGGCTGACGATTCCCAACAATGCCACGGGGAGACCGTACAAGACGGCGGTTGCGACAAGCGGTCCCATCCAGGGGAAGCCTTCACCGCCTATATCCATGGCCCAGATGTAATCATTGATACTTCTGGCCGGGTATTCCATGCCGAGGATGAGCGCGCCCGCCGCGAGGATGATGACGCCAAGCCCTTTTCTCGTCGGCCAGCGATCGGCGAGAAGTCCGCCGACGTAGTATCCCAAACTCAGCGCCCCGATAAAAGTGCCGATCAATGCGCCCCACACGTGAAGCGTGCTTCCGAAGGAACTCGCAAAGACCCTGGTCGCAAGTATCTCCACTGACATCACCACTGCGCCGCACACAAAGAGAACGATCAGCAAAAGCATAGAGGGCCCTTCCGGATGAGCGTGATTGGCGGTAGCCGGCGCTCCCGCCGCAAGATGTCAGTACTCCCAGTCCTTCTCGTCGGCCTTGCGCAGTCGCATCAGGTTAACGGGCGCGTAGTCGTCCGTCAGGATGTTCTTTATAACCTTTTTTGAGGACGCGTCGCGATACGCCGCGGCGCAGGCGGCAAGGTCATAGTCAAAGGTTATCCTCGATGCAAGAGCCTTGGCTCCGGCGGCAAGGTCAGCGCTCGTAACGGCCGACGCGGCCGTCCTCGCTACGAGGACCTTGTTAATAGTCCCCGGGACATTCGCCTCCATCACCGTGGCGAAGGCGCTCTGGTAAGTCTGCAGCACCCATGGGTAGAGCTGCCTGTCGCCCTGTATTGCGATATTGGAGACCACCACGGCGTTGTCCGCGAGTTTCTCCTTGAGTTCATCGAGGAAGTCCCTTGTCAACAAATGAAACGGTATCATGTCATCTCGGTACGCATCGAGAACGACAAGGTCGTACTTCTCTTTGGACTTCTTCACAAACTGTCTTCCGTCCATGACGGTGATGTGCAGGTTGGGCATTTCCGGCAGGAAGAAATACTTGTGTGCGACCTCCACCACCTTTGCGTCAAGTTCAGCGACGTCGACCTGACACTCCGGGAACGCCCGAGCGAAAAACTTAGGCAGCGTTCCGGCTCCAAGTCCGACGAAGAGCGCGCGCTTCGGGCTGTTGAGCAGTCCCGTCGCCGCCATGGCATGCTTTGCGTAGCCCATGCGCAGGCTGTAAGGGTCCGACAGCGATATGAGGCTCTGCGCAAACTCGCTGTCGAGGGCCGCCTGCGCCGGACCCCTGTGGAACCGCAGGACTCTTACCTCGGATGACTCGGACACGATGATGTGATGGTAGAGGCTGTCGACCTCGTAGAGAAGTCTCTCCTCCGCGGCCACAGCCGTCATAGCCAGCACCAGTACCATCGCAAGTCCACTTAGGCGCATGAACGTCCCCTGCTCGCTTGACCTGTATGGGCATCTATAGGATAAACGCGGCGGTGGCGCCTGGAAAGTGAAAAAAACAAAGAGGGGCGTCATACGTTGGTATGGCGCCCCTCTTTTCGCGATTGTGTTCAGTTACTTCTTGCCCTTCTTGGCGACTTTCTTCTTTGCGACTTTCTTTACGGCCTTCTTTGCGACTTTCTTCTTTGCGACTTTCTTTACGGCCTTCTTGGCGACTTTCTTCTTGGCAACTTTCTTCACGGCTTTCTTGGCGGCTTTCTTAGCCATTTCCGATCCTCCAATGGATGACAAAAAAAGAAGTGTTATACGTCGGCTCACAAGTCGACGTTACCATCGGGCGGCTTTCACCTCCCTTCTTGGTCCCGAACTTTTCATATAATGTTTCTCATTCATCTTCATCGCAGGATACTCGTCCCCGCGTCTCCATTCGGATCGGATCTCACAAAGAGCTCGTCTTCGCGCGTCAAGTTGCCGCTATTTTTAAAAATATCGGAACTAAATGCAAAGATACTTCAAAAAATTTCATCAAATAAGTTGCAGTGCGTTCGCTCTTGAGACGTGGATGAAGCGCGCATCATGTTAGAGCAGGATGTTGATGCAGAAAAGCAGTCGCGCTCAAACGTAGGTGGAAAGCCGCTTTCGGACGTATGATGCGCGTTCGATGTCGCGCTCTTCGGGCGCAAGAGCGCGTCCAGTTACCTTCTGAAGATGTGCTGGCTGAGTGAGTAAAAAGATTTCATTGATTGTCGACGATGGTATCTCCGGGATGACTTGCATGGCTGCAGCGAGTCTCACGGCGCTCAAGAGATGCATCGTCTCTTCGCTCGTGAGAAGCCTCGCGGTCTTGAGCATTCCAAGCGCGCGATGGAGTCTGTCCTCGGTCTGCAGGTGGTTCGTGGCGAGAATGTGCTTGCGCGCTTTGCGCTCGTATGCGATTACGCCGGGCACCACGCTTTCGATGTTGTCGATGATCTTTTCTTCCTGCTTGCCGAGGCTGGTCTGGTTTGAGATCTGATAGAGATCTCCGTATGCCTGTGTTCCTTCACCGTAGAGCCCGCGCACGGCGAGGTTGATCTTGCTCATGGCGCGAAACACCTTTTCGATTTCGCGCGTCAATACGAGCGCCGGCAGATGGAGCATGACGGATACCCTGATGCCCGTGCCGACATTGGTCGGGCAGGCCGTCAGGTACCCCCACTTGGCGTGAAAGGCGAACTTGAAAGCGCGCGAGAGCCTGTTGTCAAGTTCGTCTATCTCGCCCCATGCCTCCGCGAGCCGCATCCCCGACCGAAGCACCTGAAGCCTCAGGTGGTCTTCTTCGTTGATCATGATGCTCAGGCGTTCATCGTCGCTGGCAGCCACCGCCCTTGGGGACTCAGCCGCAGCGTGTTCCCGCGAGATGAGGTGGCGCTCGACCAGAATATGGCGCTCAATTTCGTCAAGATCGGCCATCCGGTAGTAGAGTTTCGCGAAACGCCCGTCGTTTTCCCTGAGAAACGAGCCTATCTCGGACTCTATCGCCTCAAGCTCCGCCGGCGCGGCGCGGTTGTGAAACCTGTGATCGGCAAGGTTTCGCGCGAGCCGTATGCGGCTCGAGACGACAATATCGCTGTCAGGCCCCTCGCCTTTGAGCCACTCGCCTACCGTCGTGGAAAAGTCACTCAGTTCCACTCGTCTTGTCCTCAGCTTTCTTTATGTCGTCACGTATGCGCGCCGCTTCCTCGTACCGCTCTTCCTCGATCGCGGCCTTAAGATGCCTCTTGAGCGCGACGAGGTGTGCCTCGGCGCCGTCTCCATGAGCCTCCGGGGCCTTGCCGACGTGTTCGTTTGCGCCATGGATTTTTTCTATCAGAGGATCCACTAGTTTTTCGAAAACGTCATAGTCCTTCGGACAGCCGAAGCGCCCCTTGGACTGAAACTCGATGTAATTTATTCCGCACTCCGGGCATTCGAGCTTGGCAAGGCGGCTCATCTCCTGGTTGACGGGGGCCTTTATGAGTCCGGCCAGAAAATCCGCGAGTGAAACCTGCCCCTTCAACGTCAGGCCCTGGTTCTGGGCGCAGTTCTCGCAGAGATGGACTTCCTTCTTGTCCTTGCCGGCTATGTCGGTCATGTGAACCGTCGCCTGCTTCTTCTTGCACTTCTGGCAGAGCATGTCATTCCCTCAGAGGATAATCCTGCCCGAGCGCTGCGCCATTATGTAATTCATGCAGAAATCGTCTCGTCCCAGCAGCGCCTCCGCTGCAGCGACGGCCGCTATCATGCGTGGCTCCGTGGGATCTATGATGGCCGAGTCGAGCCCGGCCTGGATCATCAGGGCCAGAAAGGTCGAGTTGAGGACGTTTCTAACCGGCAGGCCGAAAGAAACGTTGCTCAGGCCGCAGATTGTGTGTATGCCGGGACACTTTGCCATGACGGCGTTGACGGTCTTTAGAACCGCAAGGCCCTGCCTCGTGTCCGTCGACACGGGCCGCACGAGCGGATCGACATATATCCTGTCGCGGGACATTCCCGCGGCCTCAAGCGCCGGAATGAGTTTGTCCGCGGCCGCCATCCTGCCTTCAAAGTCTTCCGGCAGGCCGCTGTCGTCCATCACAAGCGCCACGACGGACGAGCCGCTATCGACCACGAGCGGCAGGATGCTGTCCATGCGCGCCTTCTCGCCGGTTATTGAGTTGATGATGACTTTTTTCGCGGCAAGCGACAGCGCGGCTTTGAGCGCCTCGGGATTGGCGCTGTCAAGACAAAGCGGCTCCTCGACCGCGCTCTGCACGGTTTCGACCAGCCACTTGATATCGTCAATCTCGTGAGCCACCGAGGTCCCGGCGTTTACATCAATGTAGTCGGCGCCGGCCTCGACCTGCTTTTTTGCCTCCGACGCGATGAACTGGCCGTCGCGCGCCCTGACCGCCTCCCTTATGCGTTTGCGGGTGGAGTTTATTCTTTCACCTACTACGAGCATTCAATTCCCCTTGTCTCTGAAGAGCTGCGGTTACTTTTTTTCCCATCGGAGAAGTTCCACCACGGCCGAAAGCGTAGAGCCCTCGCGAATCTCCTCCCGTATCCTGTTTTCCCTTTCAAGGCAGTCCATGGCGCGGTTGGCGACCTCGGCAAGTCTCGCCCTGGGAATCCTGACAAGGCCGCTGTCGTCGCCGACCACGAAATCCCCCGGCTCCACCTCGACTCCTCCCACCCTGACCGGAACGTTTATCTCTCCGAGCCCTTTGGGCTCACCTGCGGTGGGGTTGACAAATCTCGCCCACGCCTGAAAGTCCATCTTGCGGATGTCGTCAACGTCTCTTACCGCGCCGTCGATTATGACGCCGGCCACCTTCTTCTGCAGGCATGATTCGCTGGCGAGTTCTCCCCAGACGGCTATCTCCTGCCCGCCTGCGTCTATCACGATGACGTCGCCGGGCTCTGCCATGTCAATCGCCTCGACAGGCTTGGCCCAATCTCCCGGATACGTTCTGACAGTAACGACACGCCCGACCATGCGCCCTGCTCCGGAAAAGCGGGACAGGCCCTTGAAATCGCCGGTCCTGTGCATCGCATCGGAGATATTGGGCGTAGACACCTTCGAGAGAAGCGCTACCGCCTCCCGGCCGGTCGCCCTGTGAAAAAGTTCGCTCTCGACCGTACGTCCTGTCGCAAGCGCCTCTTTAATTGCTCTGGTCGCGGCCGCGACGTCCTTTGCCTTGGTGATTGCGCCGCCGACTATGACCACGTCCGCGCCTGCTCTCACGGCGGCTGCTGCCGTCTCGCTGTTTATACCCCCGGCGGCTGACAGCGTGACGCCCACGGACTTGCGGACCTCCTCGAGCAGCGCAAACGGGCTGCCGCCGCGCATCTGGGGCTTCGAAAAGGGCGGCACGCTGTGGTCCATC
>CALMGO010000140.1 GCA_937863625.1 uncultured bacterium | reverse complement strand
CGTGGCGCTGACGACGGATAAGGGGGAGGTGGTGTTTCGCGGGTCGCAGATAAACCTCAAGGACATCCTGCATTCGGTGGATGATTACTTTTTCGACGTGGCGCTCAAGGACAAGTTTTATCTCATATCAACGCACAGCGACGTTCCGGGGATAGTGGGGATTATCGGGACGAAACTGGGCGAGGCGGGAGTCAACATCGAGAAGTTCAGCCTGGAGGACAAACACGGGAGGCCGAGCATGGCAGTCATAAGCACAGGCAGCGAGGTCGGCGAGAGCGTGCTCGGGGAGATAAAGAAGGCGGTGGCAGCCAAGGGCGGCGAAATAGCGCTAAAGAGGATAGTGCTCCACAGCGAGCCGACCGTGGATTAGAAGAAGAAATCCGAAAAAGGATAAAAAAAGCCTCCCATGTTCCGGGAGGCTTTTTTTTAGGAAATTCTTCAAGAAAAGTGCGAATTTGTCACACGAGCGCGTAGTATCGTAGATGCGAGGCAACGCCTTGTGGTGCGGGCACTTAGGAATGTAAGAATATTTATTGAACAAAAAGATGTCGTCATTGGTCAATAATAGTAGCGTCTACTACTATAGGTGGTGAAAGGAGGTGGTGCGGCGTTATTCAAGTGTGTATGCAGCGCGCCGAGCAGAACAGGTACCCGGGGTCGTTGCAGGTCTGCGGTCTGGCGCAGGACTTGGATTCTGAAATTAGGGAATAACATGCAGGGGGGTATCAAGATGGACCAGAAAGACAAGTGGATAAGCTGCGTAAATTGCGGCAAGCAGTTTGTCTTTTCGGGGCGTGACCAGAAGTACTACAAGGAGCAAGGTTTCAAGAACGAACCGAAGAGGTGTCGCGAATGCAGGGCGCTCTTGAAGAGACAGAAGCAGGTAACGACCGATGAAAACGGAGTTGAGAGTGAGCTCTTCAGAGCGGTATGTGAAGCATGCAACAGGGCGACGTACGTGCCGTTCAAGCCGACAGGGTCCCGTCCCATCTACTGCCGTGACTGCCTCGTAGCGAAGAAGATCGAGGCCAGTCAGATGGTGGTGGAGCCGGGTATAAGCGAAGCAGACGCAGCTCCGCCGGCCTGAGGAGGGGCAGCAGCCTCAAGGCGAGATCTGAAACAACCGGCATCGCGGCCGCGACAACGGGCGCCCGGAGAATTACTGGGGGCGGTTGTTTTGTGTACGGGCGTGCCGCCAGTGGGGAGAACCGCGTGTAATGCGGGGCTGAGGACACGCCGGCATGACGCGGAAGAGCACGCGCAAGAAACCACAAGCACAAGCGGACATTTCACCAATCCAGATATGCCTGCCGGGGGGATACTTTTGCCACATTTAGCCGAGCGGGCAATTTACAGGTGAACTGCGGGCGTTGTGTGGTAATATATTACGGCCAGCGATATGGCGGTTCGGCGTTTTGGCAGGGAAAGTGGAGGAGGGGATGAAACTACTGGTGTTTGTGCTGAACAAGGAAGAGTACACGGAGCAGGTTCTGGAGATGTTCGTGGAGCTGGGCGTGCCGGGTGCGACGATCATCGACACGGTGGGCATGGGACGAGTGCTGTCGCAGGAGATACCGATATTCGCCGGATTCGTGGACCTCATGGCGGGCGCGAGACCGTCGAACAAGACGGTATTTACGCTCGTGTCCGACGATGCCGTAGAAGACATAGTTCGGGGCATCGAGAAGGTGATAGGGAATCTCGATGAGCCGGGGACGGGGGTAATGTTTACGATTCCGGTGGACTGGTCGAAGGGGATAGCGAAAGAACCGCTGGAGGCGCCTGAAGAACTGTAAGGCGCGCGGCCAAGGAGAACGGCGATGAAGAAGGCGTACAAGATACTGATTGCGCTGGGGATATGTCTTGTAGTGGCCGTGATTGTTTTTTTGCTGTCGCTGGACAGCATTGTGAAGGCCGGGATTGAGAAGGTCGGCAGCATCGCGCTGGGGACGGATACGACGGTCAAGAGCGCACATATCGGGCTCACGAGCGGAAGCGCCGAGATAACCAACCTGGTGATAGCAAACCCGAGCGGATTTCCCGAGGGAAACCTTCTGGAACTCGGTCGGGTGAAGGCGGGGCTTCGGGTCGGGAGCCTCATGGGCGACACGATCGAGGTGAACGAGATAACGGTGGAAAAGCCGGTGCTCAGGCTGGCGCAGTCGGGCACCAAGACGAACCTCAAGGTGGTACTGGACAACGCATCAGGCGGCGGCGAGGCAACGCCTAAGGAGAGCAAGGGGGAATCGAGCGCAGGCAAGAAATTTGCGATAAAGCGGATAAGCATAACCGGGGGCGAACTGGAATATCGCGTAGGTAACGGGCCGCCGGTTAAGGTGCCGCTGCCGGACATTGTGATGGAGGACGTGTCCAACGACGACGGAACACCGCTCATGCTTGCGGACGTATTCGCCAAGGTGCTGGGGGCGATGGGCAAGTCTGCAGTGACCAATGTCAAGGACCTGCCGGGGGATCTGGCGGGCGCGCTTAAGGGTGTGGGCGCGACGGCGGTGACGGGCGTAAAGGAGACTGTCGGCGGAGTGGAGGACGCAGTGAAGGGTATAGGGGGGCTTTTCAAGAAACCGGAAGAGACGAAGACAAGCCAATAGCGGTCGAAGTCAGACGAAGGAGGGAGTGGATGTCCTGTGGCAAGGTATGGTCGACTGCGTTAGCGGTTGCGGCGGTAGTATCGGCATTGGCGTTGGCGTCAAATTCAAGCGACAGTTTCGCGGCGGGCGTGCCGACGGCGGCGATAATCATAGCGATTGTGTTTCTCTACGTGAGAAGCTGGCGAGCGGGCGGGAGCTGTCAGGCAGGCACGGCGGAACCGTCAGGCGTGACCAAGGTGATAAGGGCGCTGGACAAGACGCTTGAAGGGGAAGCCGCGGACCTTTCGGGGATTGAGAAGGACGCAGCAGATGCGCTGTCGCGAGTAGCCGAGAGGCTCGAGTGGCTGACGCGGGAAATAAACGAGATGTCTCCGAGCGACGAACTGACGTCGCTTGCGAAGGAAGAGGTTTTTAACAACGTGCTGTGGCGGGAATTCAACCGGGCGCTGAGATACAAGGCCTCCGTGTCGGTGGCGCTGGTGGAGGTGGGCAATCTCGATCAGTACAGGGACAAGCACGACAGCGAAGCGGCCGAGGAACTGGTCCGCGAAGTGGCGAGCGTCATACTGCAGATGGTGAGGGAGACCGACCTTGCGGCGCGGTACGGGCGCGATACGTTTGCGGTGATAATGCCTGAAACGGGAGCGCCGGGGGCCGTGGAGTTTTCGCAGAGGCTGCGCACGGCGGTAAACGACGCGTTGAGTAAGAAGGCGGGGGACGGATCGGAAGTAAAGGTGTCGGTGGGAGTAGCATCAGTTCCCTCTGAAGAGATAAAAACCGCGCCGGAACTCGTGGAAAGGGCGGCGCAGGCACTTGAAAGCGCCAAGTCGGAGAAATAATAACCACGCCGGCGAGATGGCCATTGGCAACGCGGGAGCGTTTCATTATGAAGCGTTTTTTGGTTTACCCGGGGGGTTTTGCAAGGGTATAATACCGTGTAACGAGACCGGGACCTGGTCAAGGGTGAACTGCGGATAGTTCTTGTGGACGGCCCGGAGCCCCGGCGAGAGGGCGACGCATGCGACCGTGAAGCTA
>CALMGO010000139.1 GCA_937863625.1 uncultured bacterium | reverse complement strand
AGTAATGCGTGATTACCTCTTCGAGCGATTCGGGCCTTTGGTATCCGACGGTCATTTCGATGCCCTCCGGCTCTTCAGCATGTCTTTGGCCTTCTGCGCCATCTCGTCGATCGTCACCATGGCGCCGCCGAGGCGTCCGTAGAAACCGACCTTTGAGGCGCCTTCGACGGCGAGGCGGACGTCTTCAACCATCTGGCCGGCGCTCAGCTCGACGACGAGGAAGTCCTTTCCGGCAAGCGCGAGCTCACGGATGCGCTTGTCGGGGAAGGGGTAGAGCGTTATTGGGCGCATGAGGCCTATTTTGGCGTTGTCCAAGCCGCGCTTGACGAGACCCTTCGCGACGCGCGCAGGGGAGCCGTATGCGATGATGACCAGATCTGCGTCTTCGACGTTTGTCTCCTCGAACCGGACCTCGCGCTCGCGGATGAGACGGTATTTTTCCTGAAGGGCGATGTTGTGCTTTTCGAGAAGTCCGGGATAGAGGAAAAACGAACGTATGATGTTTTTCGCCCGCCCTTTGGCGCCCGTCAACGCCCAATCCTTGGCCGGAAGGTCGGCGGGAGGCGTATAATCCTTCCAGACAAGCGGCTCCATCATCTGCCCTATCTGAGCGTCGGCGAGGATCATGACGGGATTTCGATACCTGTCGGCGAGGTCAAACGCGAGTGTCGCCAAGTCGGCCATTTCCTGGACGCTTGCGGGGGCGAGGACGATGAGGCGGTAGTCGCCGTGTCCTCCGCCCTTTGTGGCCTGGAAGTAGTCAGCCTGGCTGGCGCCGATGTCGCCAAGCCCCGGTCCGCCTCGCTGGACATTGGCGATGACGGCGGGCAACTGCTGGCCTGCGATATAGGAAATGCCTTCCATCTTCAGGCTGACGCCGGGCGAGGAGGAGCTGGTCATGGCGCGTTTGCCGGTGGCGGCGCTCCCGAGGACCATATTTATGGCGGCCAGTTCGCTTTCGGACTGGATGAAAGTGCCGCCTATTTCGGGCATGCGCCGCGACATGTACTCCGGGACCTCGTTTTGAGGTGTAATCGGATAACCGTAATAATACCGGCAGCCGGCTCGGATGGCCCCCTCGGCCATCGCCTCGTTGCCGGTCATGAGGATTCTCTCGGGCATTGCGTACCCCCGTTGGTTATTTGTCGTCCGGGATAATGGTGATGGCTGCGTCCGGGCACATCACAGTGCAGTTCAGGCAACCGGAACAGACGCTCTGGTCGATGACCTGGGCGGGATTGAGCCCGCGGTCGTTAAAACCGGATGACATGACGATGGCGCCCTTCGGGCAAAAGGCCACGCACAGGCGGCAGCCTTTACAGTGGGCGGCGTCAATGATTATTTTTGGCATAATTGAGTTCCTCGCCCCAGCGCAGTTTGCTTCTGACGACCTTGTAAAAACTCCAGTCGGGCCCCTCGAAGAGGTGAAACTTGTAAGGCGCGCGTCGCACCTCGATGCGGTCGCCGCCTTTCATCTGCCGGGCGACCTGGCCGTCGGCGGTGACGCGCACGTCGGAGCGCCGGGCGGAGACTCTGACGTCAACGGCCTCGTTTCCGGAAATGACCAGCGGCCGGATGGCAAGAGTATGAGGCGCAAGCGGCGTGAGAATTATCACGTCTTCCTGGGGGGCCACTATCGGGCCGCCTGCCGAGAGGTTGTAACCTGTGGAGCCCGTGGCGCTGGAGATGATGAGCCCGTCGCCCTGAAACGTGGAGACTTGGCTTGAGTTTATGCGTAGTTCGACGCCGACCATCTGCGCCGG
>CALMGO010000138.1 GCA_937863625.1 uncultured bacterium | reverse complement strand
CGGCCTTGCCGTCGGCCGTCATGCGCCCGAACCAGACACCTTCGTCCGTGCCGACGCATATAAAGACCGGTCCTATGTCAACTACGGCGATGGACGTGACGGTTCCGCTCCACGGCGCGCCGCCTTCGATGGGGACGGCCTTCCAGGTGAGCCCCTTGTCGGCGCTGTACTTTAAGATGCTATCCTCGGCCCAGAAGACGAGCGTCTTCGTGAAGGCCGGGCGCGCCCGAAGGCTCGTGCGGAGTTGCCTGTAGTGGATGAGCTGCCACGTCTTGCCGCCGTCAATGCTGCGGTATGAGCCGCTCATGTCGCACGAGATAAACATGAGGTTCGCGTCATAAGGCGAAATGGTCGGCGTATACATGCCGCCGGCGCCGCCGATGCCGTTTACCTGCCATCCATCGACGCCCGCAGGCTGTGCACCCGCGTACGCCGCCAGCGCCGCCATCACACAAAGAGCCAGTATGTATCGTCTCATGGTTGCCGTCCTCCTATGCTCTGCAAAACGCCCATGTATAGCGGACCTGCCTTGGCACATCACATCCACAGCAAGGCTCAGGAAAGTTTCTCAGCCCCGGCATAAGCCTCTTTGACGGTAAGGACCGCAGCCGCGTTTCCGGGATGCTTTGGCGGATTCCACGTCCTCATAAAATCGAAATACTCGCCATCCTTGTGGTAACTGAGCGTCCCCTTCAACTGATACGCCGCGCCTTTCTTGGTCATGAAAAGCACCGCCCCCTTACAGCCTCGGAGCAGATTCTTGCGGGTCTTATCGAAGTAGTTGTCGGCGATGACGATCTTGTCTTCCCCGAGCGCAGCGACGCACGTGGCGTAGATGATGTTGGGATTGCCCGCATCATCCACCGTGGCCAGAACTATCGGGCCTTCGCGGGCTTTCCAGGCAGTTCGTACGGTTTCTGACATTGACGACATTCTGCACTCCTTTCCATTCTGTCGACGCACGCTGCTACCGTTAAATCACACTCAGTCCTGGCTTAACCACCTCGTCGGGGACAGCCATGTGCTGTGTAAGAACGCCGCAGACACCGATTCAAACAGCGCATCCTGCATTCGGCGCCATCGCCGTTGCAGGCTCTCCACCTCGCGGCGCCCCGCTTACGACTTGATGCCGAGAATACGCGCTGCAGTGCCCCAACTTACCGCTTCCTTTTCCTCCTGTGTCGCGCCGAGGCCGTCGAGTTCGAACTTGAGCGTGCTTAGCGGGCTTCGGGGGTCGGCCTGGGGGTCGCCTACGACGCGGTCGCTGCCGTAAAGGACGCGGTTGAGGTCGAGCTGGCCGCAGTCGTAGAGTTCCTGGATGCGAGTCTTTATAACCCGGCCGTCCTGACCTTCGGGGGTGTTTTTCTTCACGTAGTGAAACTGGTGAATCGACATGTCAAAGTAGATATTGGCGAGCCACTCGAACATGGAGGTCGCCTCTTCGTACCACGACTCCGCGCCGAGGTGCGCGCCGACGATGGTCATGTCAGGAAATGTGCGCGCAATGCGGTCGAGGTGCATCGGACGCATATAGTTTGCCGAAACGCGCCACTTGGCATGGAAATCGACGCCGTGCATGCCGCTTTTCTTCGCGTTGCCGACGACGATGCCTGTGTGGAAGAGGCACACCATGCCGGCCTTGGCTGCAGCCTCGTAGATGGGAAAGTACTCGTCATCGTCGTAGGGCTTGGCGGCGTAGATGAACTTCACCCCTTTGAAGCCGAGCGCCTTCGCCTCGCGCACGCCTGCCACGCAGTCTTCGT
>CALMGO010000137.1 GCA_937863625.1 uncultured bacterium | reverse complement strand
GAGTCGGGGGCTATCCGCGACGACGAGGCGTCGTCATACGAATTTGTCGGGACGGTCGAGAGCGACATGGAAGTATTTCGCGCGGCGTCGGCGAATCTCGGGCTTGCGACGCATATCGCCTGCGTGGGGGACAAGTGGCTCGTGAACCGCATCGCGGACGGCATGACGCTTGCCATCGGCGAGGAGGCTTCCGGGCACGTGATATTCCCCATGGACGCGGTGAAAAGCGACGTCGGCAGCGGGAGGGTTCTTGCCGGCAACGGCCTTGTGACTGCTCTCACGGCGCTCTCGGCGGCGGCACGGATGGGCCTCTCGCCGGAGGAAATGGCGCGCCCCTTTCCGCGAGGGACATTTGTCACGCGGTACACGTACAACGTCGACAAGGCGCTTTTTTTCGCGGGGAGCAAGGCGTGGAAAGAGGACTTGGAGGCGATGACCGACGCTCTCGATGCGGCGCGAGGGGCGTTTGCCTCGTGGCGCGTTATCGAGATGAGCGATGAGCCGGACATGCTCTATGTGGGGCTTGCCGATGACGGCGGGAGGCTTGTCGGCTCGGTTTTTGTCCGCAACAGCGGCACTGAGAACAAGACCAGCGTCTATGCGAGGGGAACCGGGGAGCTGGAAGGCATTCTTGAGGGTCTCTGTCAGGTACTCTGGGAAAAGCATCGCGAGACCTTGAAAGCCGTGACATCCGCGGCGTATGAGGTCGAGCAGGAAGTATTGCGGATTCTCTCGGCAGGGCCGCTCGGGGAGGGCGAGCTGCACTCGGCCGTGCAGGATGCAGTTTCAGGGCGGATGGATGCGGCGCAGGTACAGGCAGTCATGTACGGCATGCGCAAAGAGGGGCTCATAGGCAGGCGGGACGCTCTTGTGGAGAGGCTGGTCTGAGCGGCGGATTTCACTTCCCCTTGGGAGGTAATTGTATATAATCCGCGACACTTTCGGCTACACAAAGTCTGACGGCTATTGAAGATATACGGAAACCAGGGACGCCCGTTTGGCACGCAAGGTCTTTTATGGTAAAGGCTTGCGGCCAGGGAAACCTACTGCCCGGCAGGAGACGCCAGATGGCCAAAGTGAGTAAAAGCCGAAAGCCGGCCCGCAAAAAGGGCGCCAAAGGAACGAAAGCGAAGACACAGGGGAAGGCTGCTTCCAAACGGCGGACGGCCACAGGCAAGGCATCAGTCAAAAAGAGTGTCGCCAAGATGGCAAAACCTGCAAAAAAAGCGTTGAAGGCCAAAAAGGTGGTTTCGCGCGTGTCCAAGGCCGCACCGAAGAAGAAAGCCGCCAAGCCCGCCAAGCCGAAAGTGACGGCCAGGGTCAAGAAGGCCGTAAAGCCCAAATCCGCAAAGCCCAAGCCGAAGGCATCAACCGCCAAGCCCGTCAAGGCAACCGCCTCAAGGAAGCAACCGAGAGCTGCAACAGCGAAGACTACGTCGAGGAAAGGGGCATCAGTGCCACAGGGACGAAAACCGAGCGCAAAAGCCATAAAGGAAGAACTGCTCAAGCGTCGCACTTACCTTTTGAATAACCTCGGGAAACTGACAGCGGCTACGTCTGCAGGCGGGGACAAGCCCGTCGGCGACAGGGTCGACGATGCGAGCCTGGACCTCGAGACTGACAGCACGTATTCGATAGTGGAGCAGGAGTCGCGGGAGCTCAGGCATATCGACAGCGCCATCGAAAAGGTAAGCGACGGTTCATACGGCATCTGCGAGGAGTGCGGAGAGCCGATCGAGAAGGCAAGGCTCGAGGCGCTTCCTTATGCGCTTTTGTGCCTCAAGTGCAAACAGGCCGAGGAAGTCGAGCACACCAGGTCGACACCCGCGGTTTACGGCGACTACGACGAGGAGTGACGCCGTCGTGATGTGGCTCGGCTGTAACGGCGGGGCGTTGCCGGTTTCCCCGTGATGAGGGGGTTCGTCGTCTCTGGGGCGGCTTTTGGGTTGAACATGAGCCGCCGACAGCGTACAATGCCTCTTTCCCCTGGAACGCGCAATTGGCAACCTTTCCCGTAAAGGAGAAGCAATGCCTGAACCGTTCAACTTCCAATCGAAAATCGCGGGCAATGCCATAACCTTTAACGACGTTCTGCTGCTCCCCGCGTACAGCGAGGTCGTCCCGCGCGACGTCTCGACGGTGACCCGCGTCACCAATAACATCACGCTCAATATCCCGATACTCTCCGCGGCCATGGACACGGTCACCGAGGCGGCGCTCGCCATAGCCCTCGCGCAGGAAGGCGGGCTCGGCATAATTCACAAGAACCTCGCCGTCGAGGCGCAGGCCGCCGAGGTCCGCAAGGTCAAACGCAGCGAGAACGGCGTCATCACCGACCCCGTCACACTGCCGCCGACCGAGACTGTGGGGCGCGCGCGGCAGGTGATGGCGGAGTTCAATATCTCCGGAGTGCCGATTACCGAGGGGCGCAAGCTCGTCGGCATACTTACCAACCGCGACCTGCGTTTTCAGAAGGCCGACGACGTGAGCATAAAGCGCGTGATGACTCGCGACGGCCTCGTGACAGCGCCGCCGGATACGACTCTGGACGAGGCCAAGGAAATCCTCCACCAGAGAAAAATCGAGAAACTGCTTCTCGTGGACAAGTCGTACAATCTCGCAGGACTCATCACGATAAAAGACATCAACAAGATGTTAGAATTTCCCAATTCATGCAAGGACGACCGCGGGAGGCTGAGAGTAGGCGCGGCCGTCGGCGTCAACGATGACGCGCGCGTGGCGGCGCTCGTCGACAACGACGTCGACCTCATCGTCGTCGACACTGCGCACGGTCATTCCAAGGGCGTCATCGAGGCCGTGAAGCGTTACAAGTCCTCCTTCAAGGTGGACATGGTGGCGGGCAACGTCGCGACCGCCGACGCTGCAAGGGCGCTCTTCGAGGCGGGCGCGGACGCGGTAAAAGTCGGCATCGGCCCCGGCGCAATATGCACGACGCGCGTCATCTCCGGCGTGGGCGTTCCTCAGATATACGCGATAATGGAGTGCGCCACCGCGGCGAGCGAATTCGGCAGGCCGATTATCGCAGACGGCGGCATCGCGCAGTCCGGCGACATCACCAAGGCCATCGCCGCAGGGGCCAACTGCGTCATGATAGGGACGCTCTTTGCGGGGCTCGCAGAGAGCCCGGGCGAGATAATGATATACAAGGGGCGGTCGTTTAAGATGGCGCGCGGCATGGGCTCCATCGGCGCGATGGTCCAGGGCAGCGACCGTTACCCGCAGTCGCGCCGGGACAAGCTCGTGCCCGAAGGCATCGAGGGGCGCGTGCCGTACAAGGGGAGCCTGTCGGATTTCGCATATCAACTCGTAGGCGGCCTGCGCGCAGGGATGGGTTACTGCGGGACGCCGACCATCGAGGACCTGCGCTCCAGGGCGCGCTTTATCTCGATATCCGCGGCCGGCGTGCGCGAGAGCCATCCTCACGACATATCCATCACCAAGGAAGCGCCCAACTACCGCGTTTCCTTTGACGAAGAGGTGTGATTTGGAGCAACGGATCGAAAACGTCGTCGTCGTCGACTTTGGTGCGCAGTACAACCAGCTCATTGCACGCCGCGTCCGCGAGGCCGACGTATATTGCCGCATGGTGCCTTTCGACACGCCCGTTGAAGAAATCAAAAAGATGGCCCCCATCGGCATCATCCTCACCGGAGGCCCGGCCAGCGTCTACGCGCCGGGCGCGCCGCATGCGGATAAGGCGATTTTCGACCTTGGCGTTCCGGTGCTCGGGATATGCTACGGGATGCAGTGGGGGGCGCTCGCGCTCGGGGCGGATGTGCGCGCGGCGGCAGGGCGCGAATACGGCAGGACGAGCGCGCATGTCGTCGCGGACTCCGAACTGACCGGCGGGCTTCCCGCGGACTTTACCGTGTGGATGAGCCACGGCGACGCGGTAAACGAACTCCCCGATATTTTCGAGCCGCTCGTGGCGACGCCTTCGTGCCCCTATGCGGCCGTTCGCCACAGGGAAAAGCCTTTCTGGGGCGTGCAGTTTCACCCTGAGGTGACTCACACCGAGCACGGCGGCGAGATATTTCACAACTTCCTCTATCGCATCTGCGGCGCCGAGGGGCGTTGGAAGATGGAGGACTTTATCGAGCAGGCCGTCGCGCGCATCCGGGCGCAGGTGGGGTCCGACCGCGTGGTGCTCGGGCTTTCGGGCGGGGTGGACTCGTCGGTGCTGGCGGTGCTATTGCATCGGGCGATAGGCGATCGCGTGACGTGCATATTCGTCGACCACGGGCTTAACCGCCTCGACGAAGGCGCGCGCGTCAGGGAGACATTCGAGGAGCATTTCGGCGTCAACCTCGTGTACGTGGACGCGGAGAAGGAGTTTCTCACGGCGCTTGCCGGCGTGACCGACCCCGAACAAAAGCGCAAGATCATCGGCGCGGAGTTTATCGAGACATTCAAGCGCGCTGCGCAGACTATACCTGACGCGCACTTTCTCGCACAGGGGACGATCTACCCTGACGTCATCGAGAGCGTGTCCGCCAAGGGCGGGCCGTCCGCGGTCATAAAGAGCCACCACAATGTCGGCGGGCTGCCGGAAGAGATGGGCTTCAAACTCGTCGAGCCGCTTCGCGATCTCTTTAAGGACGAGGTGAGGAAAGTCGGCGAGAAACTCGGTCTGCCGCGCGAGATGGTGTGGAGACAGCCTTTTCCGGGGCCGGGGCTCGCGGTGAGGGTGCTGGGCGCGGTGACGAGAGAGCGCCTCGATATCCTGAGAGAGGCCGACGCCATCGTCGAAGAGGAGATACGCGCCGCGGGGCTTTATGAGAGCATCTGGCAGTCGTTTGCGGTGCTTTTGCCGGTGGCGACGGTGGGCGTCATGGGCGACGAACGCACGTATGAAAACGTTATTGCGATTCGCGCGGTGGAGAGCCAGGACGCTATGACGGCCGACTGGGTGAGGCTGCCGTATGACCTTCTCGGCAGGCTCTCAAGCCGCATCATAAACGAGGTCAAGGGCGTCAACCGCGTCGTGTACGACATATCCTCCAAGCCGCCTGCGACTATCGAGTGGGAGTAAGGCGCTGATCTCTGTTGTCGGCCGCAGGCGAATTGCTGGAAAGGCAGGTACGTTGATATGGAAATGGGGGAGCATATGGATGACGACCTTCGCGAGCTGATGGCCGACGTGCCGAAGGCTTACGCAGCCAGATTTGCCGCTCTCGTGGATCTGACGGACGCCTTCTGCGACGCGCACCTGAACGCCGAGTACAAGGATCTATGTCGTGAGATGGCCGTTGCCGTCTGCCAGAAAGGCTCGCCGGTTCTCAAGGGCAGGCCCGTAAGCTGGGCCGCCGGGATCGTCTGCGCCCTTGGTCGCGTCAACTTCCTGGATGACCCGAGCCAGACCCCACACTTGAAATGGGCCGATGTCGCCAAAGGCATCGGTATCTCCGTGGGCACGATGCAGGCCAAGGCCAGGATTATCTGGGAAGGGCTGGATATTATGCAGTTCGACCCGGACTGGTGGCTTGCGAGCAAGATGGACGACAACCCGGTGGTGTGGATGCTGAAGGTGAACGGCTTTGTCATAGACATCCGCACGGCCCCGCGTGAGGTGCAGGTCGCCGCGTACGAGCAGGGCCTCATTCCCTACATCCCTGCAGACACGACACCTGAAGACTCCGGAAATCAGGGACACAATACTGAGTAAGCAGTAGCGCTCTTGTAAGATATTCGCGGGTAGACGCTTACGGAACCGCAATTAGTATTGTGTCCCGAATTGCCTATCCCGAATTGTCTATGGCTTGTTCTTGCGGTACCGGCTAAAGTGCCCTGAATGCGGCCGGCCCGCATGCCTCTATTGAAACGATACTTCCTCGATTACCGCGCTCTGCCAGTTGCACTTGCCAGCTGCCGCCCCAAGGGGGCAGTACACGGTAGCGGTCGCACGGGGACCTATGGCGCAGGGTACGTTAAGCGAAAGAGCATTGCCATCAATTTCCTCGATCCTCAGCCGCACTGCCGTTATCGCATGACTGAAGGTGTTGCCCACCGTTACCGGTAACGAGGGTACCCCGTCTACAGGCCTCGGCACTTCGATGCGGTATGGAAGGGAGGCCGCGAGCAACACGACATTGAGTCGTTGTGCGAGTGAAGCACACAGGCCGGATGCCTGACTGCCGGCGGGGCCTTGCGTTGCTTGTGCAGTCACCAGAGTGCTGCATGCCTCGCGCGGTGTGCGTTCTGAAACGTCATATACGACTGCCGCGACACTGGCCTGCGAAAGCGAAACGCCGTCATCCCCAGCGAGCGCTTCCTGCGGGCGGACGTGCAGGATAAGTGAAGCGCCGCCTGCAGATGCAACCTTGAGCGCCTCATCCTCGCTGCCGGCCGACAGCGCCGTCAGGCCGCCTGCAGTCTTGAATCTGGCTGACGGAGGCAGCATGGCCTGCTGAAGTTCGCTGGCCAGATTCATGGAGATATCACTGTCAGTGCCCTGAGTGCCGGACGGTCCGGAGGCTGGCTTGTCAACGAGGACGCAGACCTTGGGCGGAAAAAGGTCCGGCGGCGTACGCACCTCCAGATATGGGGCGGCGAGACCCTCCAACCAGTCTATGACTACCTCGCATTCATTCTGCGCGCGCGAATAGCCTGTGCCTGTTGCTATGCGTTGCTGCTGCCGGTCAGTCTCGGCCCATCCCGAATCATTGCTGAGGTACAGTGCTGCTTCCACATCAATCCAGCCTTCTTCGTAAACAAATGTGCCGGAGTCTCTGCCTCCGACGCGCATCCTGAGGTCCGACTCCGAGTCAGAAGGGTTCTTATCAATCACGACCAACTGTAGCACAAAGCTGACATCCTCTACCTTGGCCACCCTCAGGGCATCTTCTTCGTCATCGGCTATGAAAACCTTGCGCCCGCCAAACGGTGTTGGCGTTTTCGAAGCGTCGGTACGGTGCACCATGACCATGAGCACCCGCCCCTCCAGACAAGGTCTCATATTACGCAGGAAATCTTTGCACTTTGCATTTTGCTGAGTCTCCATGTAGATGCAGAGTTTCGTTATGTTACGGACCGGTTC
>CALMGO010000136.1 GCA_937863625.1 uncultured bacterium | reverse complement strand
CGTCTACGTTAACGGCACGGCAATAGTGCGTGAAATGGCCCGAAAAGGCGCTCACGTTGTCGCCGTCGACACCTATCCCGGCGCCCCCGGTCTTGCCAGCCGCTACCCCCGCGAAAAGGCCGTCGTCACTCCTCTCCATGACGCGCCGGGCTCCTTTGCCCGCTGGCTCCTCGACCGGCAGGATCTCTACGGCGCGCTTGTCGTCCCGACTGACGATTTCTTTCTGCGCGAGCTTTACCTGCACCGGGCGAGCCTCGAAGAACATTTTACTCTCGCCATCGCCGAGGGTAACGCCGTTGAGGTTTGCCTCGATAAGGCTTTGACGGCAAAGGCCGCAGAGGAGGCAGGCGTTCCCATCCCGAAAACGCGTGTCATAGACGATGCCTCGGACCTCGATGATGCCGCGCGCTACGTCGGATTTCCCGCGGTGGTAAAGCCCACGTTTTCCATTTCATTCGCGCGAAAGTTCCAGGCGAAGGTCATCCGCGTTGAGACCCCCGACGAACTCCGCGACGCCTTTGAAAAGTCCCGCGCCGCTGGCGAACGCGTTTTGCTTCAGGAGGTTATTCCCGGCCCGGATTCAAACGTGACGGTTCAAACCGGCTACTGGGACCGCGATGGAAAATGCGTCGGCTCTTTCACAACGCGCAAGACTCTTCAGTATCCGCCGATGTTCGGCGTCGGCCAGCTCGTGACGGTTGACAGCCTTCCCGAGGTCGATGCCGTCGCGTCAAAGATTCTTTCGCATATCGGCTTTGCCGGTTCGGCATGTTCAACGGAGGCAAAGTACGACGAGCGCGACGGCGTCTGGAAACTCATTGAGATAAACCCGCGAACGCCGATGCAGGCGGGGCTTGCAAAGGCCGCAGGCTGCGACGTCATCGACATGATTTACAGGGACAAGTTTAACATGCTTCAACTCCCTCCGGGTAAAATCCGAGAGGGGCTGCGGTGGGCGTATTTGAAGAACGGAATTCTCCGGCACGCCTTCTATCCGGACGCGAGACGGGGGCTCGGAGACTCCCTCCGGCTCTACCGGCCGCCGATCGTGTTTGGGCTGCTGTCGCTCGGCGACATGATGCCGTTTGTCGTCGACATCTGGCCGCTCGTCAGGCGAAGGCTGCCGTTTGGCGGCAAAAACGCCCCCGGTGGACAGTAGCGCTTTCGTTGCGATGCGATTATGAGCCGATTGCAGCATATCTGCAGGCCCATGCGCCGCCCCCTCCCGAATCCATGCGTCGGGGATGAACCGTTCGCGCCGTAAGGGTGACGTCTTGTGTGCGCTCTTGTGCGTCTCTTATGCATCTCCGCCGGCCATGGTGCACCACCCACGCAGGACGTGTTCGCATAGGTGGGGGAGAGCGACATCGCCGGCCGAGTTTTCAGTCGCTGACGATTGTCGCCTTGACAAACTTAAACCCGTCGTTCTTCATCGTCACCCACATGAGAGAATCCCCGTCGGACCATAAGTCGTAGAGTGGAAGGACGTCGATAGCCTCGGAGGCCTTTTGTCCGTCGATGAAAATGAGGTCTTCTCCGTCCAATCTTGCAGCGTAGAAGATATGCTTGCCATCGGCAGTGAAAGACAACCCTCGGACGTCCTTATAGCTGCCGATGGTGTTGCCGTCCAGTTCAACTGTTTCCCATCGAAGGCTCGACGGCGTGGGAATAAAGATTCCAAACCAGTCGTCGAGGCTCTCCGCCAAGTCAGCCCAACTGTCGTCTGAGTGCGCGGTATCATAAATGAAGTGCCTGCTGTCAGGACTGAATTCGAAGCTCCCCGTGGATTCACACGCGCCGTACTCGACGCCGTCAACGACAAATATTTGTGACTCAGACTTCCGCACATCGTATGCAAGCCTTTTGCCGTCGGGACTGACATACACGGACGACACGCTGTCGTAACATTTGCCTTCGATGCCGTCGACGACGATGCAAGAGTTCTTGCCTTTGTGTGCCGCGTATATAGAAGTGTCATACGACTCCGTTGGGCCTTCGACGTCAACCGTGCTGATACTGTCATAACCCGGACGCAGCGTGCCATGATCCATAACGAAGGTGCGCAATCCATCCTGCACCCAATAGAGAGCAGGCCCGCCCGCGTCGTCCACTTCAAAGAGTTTTACGGAGTCGTAGCGAGGGCCTTCGATGCCATTTGAAACGATGAATGATTGGCCGTTCTCAGTGGCGACGTAGGCTGTGCCTCCGCTGCGGCTGAAGTGGAAGTCATTTACTTCGTCGTACCACATGCCTTCGACGCCGTCAACGACGTAGCAGCATTTACCGCCAGTGCCCGCGCAGAATGCGAAGTGTGCCGAGTCGTCGCTCCACACGAAGCCGTACGGATCCACTTCGTCATAAAGTGCGCTCGGACGCCCGTCGAGAATGGCCCGCCACTTGTCGCAAAGCCTTGCGGTGTAGGCTCTGTGTTCGCCGTCGGGGCTCCATAGTTCGTATCGTCTCGCAACGACTTCGTCGAACTGCGGGCCTTCCTGCCCATCTATAACCATCAACTGTTTATCGCTTTTTATTGCCGAGTACGCCCAGTGTCTGCTGTCTTCGCTGAAGCGTATCTCATGGCCATGGTGTATCGTGTACTGGTCGCCCCATGAGCCCAGGATCATGCCGGCGCCTTCGTAAAAGGGGCCTTGGAGGCCATCGTAGACAACGCAATACTTACCGTCCTGCCTGGCAAAGTATGCCACGTGCGCGCCGTCATCACTGAACTGGATTCTGTAGCATTCGACTTCCACATAGTAAGGGTCAATGGCGGACGGCGAGGACTCGTCCCAAATGCCGGCTTCGTCGAAGAGCGGCCCTTCGACACCGTCGACGACGACGGCTTTCTGACCCGAACGCTCAACCACGTAGGCGCACCGAGTATAGTCATCCGAGAAAACCTCGCTGTAGTCGACATAGCCGGGCAGCACGTCACAGATAATCGTTTCCTCGATTACTACGTGAGCCTTGCCGTCGCCGTAAAAGGGGGCGCGGGGATGGCGGTATGCAAGGAATGGCGCGGCGAATGTCAGAGCAAGGCCAACGAGTATGAGCCGACGGCGGCGGGTAAAGCGCGACTTCAGCAAGCGGCGGAAAGCGTTGGCAAGCGCCCCTCTTCTGGGCGTGTCTGTATGAGTCATACCTCTACTCCCTATTGATACGACCAACGCTCCTGATACTTGGTATGCTTTGCAGGGGGAAATGTTCCCGGGAAAAGGAAAGATGATTTGTCGCAGGGGGTCACGAAAGGCAAGGCGAGGCTGGAGGCCCGCCCCCGACTCCCTCCCCCGACCGGTCGGGACGTTCCGCACAGGCTGGTGAACCACGAAGTATACCCGCCGAGGCGGGGGCAAGCGCAGTGGCGCAGAGAAAGGCAGATGCGAGAATACACCCCGGAGACGAACAAGCGGCAACCGTTCAGGCAGATGAAGAATGACA
>CALMGO010000135.1 GCA_937863625.1 uncultured bacterium | reverse complement strand
GAAAAGGTGAAGTACGCCACGCTCCGCAAAGACATCATCGAAAAGGTGATTAAGTCCGTTGTCCCGAAGAAGTTCCTCGACGCGAAGACCATCTATCACATCAACCCCACCGGGCGCTTCGTGATGGGCGGGCCCGCCGCCGACACCGGGCTCACCGGTCGAAAGATCATCGTAGATACCTACGGCGGTCGCGGCAGGCACGGCGGCGGCGCATTTTCCGGCAAGGACCCGACAAAGGTCGACCGCAGCGCCTCATACATGGCCAGGCACATCGCCAAGAATATCGTCGCGTCGGGTATTGCCAAACGCGCCGAGGTGCAGTTGGGCTACGCAATCGGCGTCGCCGAACCCGTGTCCGTCCTCATCGAGACCGAAGGCACCGGCAAAATCGATAACGGGAAACTCGAAAAAATAGTCCGCGATATCTTCCCCTGACGCCAAAGGGCATCATCGATTACCTCGACCTTCGCTGGCCTGTCTACAAGGAAACCGCGCGCCACGGACATTTCGGCCGCAAAGGCAAGGACTTCACCTGGGAAAAGACCGACAAGGCCGCGGCCCTCAAAAAAGCCGCCGGTATCTAAACGTTGGAAAACTCCGGATATACAAAGGGGTGGGCAGCTGATGCCCGCCCCTTTTCATTCCTGTGCTGTTGAAAAGGCCATTCCGAACGCCAGTGGAGTGAAATCGGCGACAGACTCCGGGTAAGATGGGGACATAATGGTCGGCGCAGCCGCTTTGTGTCCCCATCTTTCCCGATGCGAAGGCTTGTAACTTTCCGGAAGCGTCTGTCCCCGGTTCACGCCTGAGTGCATTTTTTTCAACAGAGAAAGACGAAATAGACAAAAACGGACTACTCGGCGGGTCTGATAAGATAAAGGAGCCGTATTTGCAGCGGTCCCGCGAGAACAGCAAGAGCGACGCCGGCCCGGCGCGTGGCGTCGAAGGCCTTGGTGCCGTCTACGACGCCCATGCGGCGTACGTCTACGCCTACGTCCGTTCTCTTGGCGCCGCCGCGTCTCTTGCCGAAGATGTCCTTCAGGATGTGTTTCTGAAGTTGCTCCGCCGCAGACGAGGCACCGCGGATATAGAAAACATGCGTGCGTTTCTCACTACGGTTGCGCGCAGGGAATTCTACAGTTGGGGTACGAAGATGCTCCGCAGAAGAGAGATAGACGCCGGCGACCTGAAAGACGCATTCGAGCCTGCGATGCCGGGGACCTCGGCCGAAAGCGTCGCCGTCATTCAGGACGCCTTGGCCCGCCTGCCCCTCCCTCAGCGAGAAGTAGTGGTTATGAAGGTTTTCGGCGGACTTACTTTTGACGAGGCGGCCGATGCGATGCAGACCAGCACGAACACCGCAGCGAGCCGTTACAGGTACGGTTTGGCCAAATTAAGAGAACTTCTGGGGGAAGGGTAGGGGGTCTCGACAATGGAAGAACGGCTGAAAGAAATCCGCCCGCGCGCCCCCCGCGTCCAACTGCGCGAGCGCATCCTCGACGCGGCCGCGCGACAGCTCGCCTCGCGCGAGAGCCTCTGGGAGCGCGTGTGGGCTTCAAGGTTATTCTGGACGTCCGCGGCGGCGGCGGTCCTTGTCGGCCTGTTGCTGTCAGGCGTCCCGGACGCCCCGGTAAGAGCGTGGGCCGTTGATATGCCGCCTTCTCGCGAGGTCGAGGCGCTTGCCGAGTCTCTTGCCTCGATGGTGGGTGACGGCGAGGCCGTAAAGCACAGATTCGTCGTGCAGTTGACGGGGCCTGTTCTGTCCGGGTCTTCAAACGAGATGCATCAACTCATGGAGGACATGCAATGGCCGCGCGCAAAAGAATCCTGAAACGCCTTGTCATGATCGTCGTTGCCCTCGCGGCCCTGTTCTTTCTCGTGCGGGGAGCTGTAAGCTTCACGTATTCATGCAAACTCAAAACCCAGGTCAAGCGGTTCGAAGCCCTCGGTGGCTCCTACAGCGTCTCTGTCCTCTTCCCGCGGACTTGCTCGTTCGAGGAGAATGCGGCTAACCTCGTCACGGCCGCCGGCCTGCTCTATGACGAACCCGGCACGGTTCTTGTCCGTCTCAATACGTCAGCGTTCAACAGCCGGATCGATCGCAAAGAGGGCGCCACCCTTGCTCCCATTTCTCCAGCCTTCGGGCAGAGCATTCGTGACGCAGAACGGATTGTAAACGTCTTCGACCGGTTCGCTACATGGCGCGGATTTGACAGACACTTCGCGCTGCGCGCCGGGCAGGGAGGCGAGGTCCCCTGGAACGACGCCTGGATGCCCTGTCTCGAAAAGTGGATTGCGGACAACCGCATCCCCCTCGACCTCGCGAAAAGAGCCGCCGAAATCGGCGCCGCCTCCTTCGACTGCGATTGGGACATGGGATACTACGCCAGGCTCCCGCATCTTTCCATGCTGGCAGAACTCTCTCGCCTCCTCAGCATTGACGCCGTGGTAAAGGCGAAAAACGGCGACGTGGCCGGCGCCATGGATTCCGTACGCCTGTCCTTCAGGCTTCGAAGGCTCATTGACAACCAACCCTTCCTTATTACCAGATTCGTCTCCTGGGATCTCGACGACGTGGCGTTCGGCACCCTGCAAGGCGTCCTCGATACCGTATCGCCTGACGCCAAGGACGTCGAGGCGCTTCTTGAAGAACTAAATGACCGCGAAAGCCGCAATGTCCTTACCACCGTCCTTCTCTCCGAAGCTATCGCCGGCAGACAGGCCTTCCGCGAATCTCAAACAGACTCGACGTTTCCCGGCCCCACCCCGCAGAGTGTCTGGGCCAATTTCGAGTTCGCCGGTGTAGCGCCCCATCGAGTGTGCTTCGCCTTAGTCTGGATCCCCTCCGCCGACGAGTACAACTACCTCAAAGACATGTGCGCTTTCGTGGAACAATCCATGCTTCCTTTCCCCGAAGCGCTGGACGCCGCGTGGTACGCACCGCCGTTTGGCGCGCGTGTTTCGCTTCCATTTACCACTCGCTTTGTCGGCTACTTCCTTGAGCCCCCCCTGATGCGCTTGATAGCGGCTCAGGCCCAGCGCGACGCCGATATACGAATGGCCAGGACCGTCCTCGCCCTTACTCTCTATAAGTCTGAAAACGGCGCATACCCCGACACGCTCGACCCTCTCGTCCCTGAGTACCTCCCCGCCCTTCAGATAGACCCCTTCGACGGCAAACCCCTGAGGTTCGCTAAAAGAGGGGAGGGTTTCGTCGTCTACAGCGTGTACAAGGACAAGACCGACGATGGCGGTGTGTACAAAGGCCCGAACACCGACACCGGCGACCTGACGTGGGAGCGCTCCGAGTAGCCCGTCGCCTCAGTCGCAGCTCATGCTTCAGGCGGTCTTCCTGGTTGCGCTGCTCGCCGCCTTGTTGCGGTTTCTGATGCGGAGCCCCGTTAACGTAAGCGCGGCTATCCCCGCCAGTGTCATCGCCAGCCCCGCATAGAAATCATACGGCCGCCAGACAAATTCCACCACGTGAGTCCCCGCGTCGACCGGGACGGCCCGGTAGGCATAGTTGGCGCGCCAGAGTGGAGCGGGATTGCCGTCGACGACGGCCGCGAAATTCGGAAAGTATGTGTCGGCCACGAAGAGAAGCGCCCTGCGGTCCGACGTGACTTCAAAGGTGACGCGGTTGCCCTCATCGGAGAGTACCTTCGAGCTTCCCACGGGAGCCGAACCTTCCACGGGTGTTTCCATGGCGAGCGGCCCGAGCCATGCGGCGGCGGTTTCCGCGTCCTTTCGAAAAAGGATGACCCTCTCCATGACGTCTATGGGCGTATCGAGAAGCGTCGCCTCTGCTTCTTCTTCCGAATCGACCGCTATCACGTGCCCGGCAAGGACCCCTCTCGTGCCTGGATTCTGAAGGGGAAGGTAGACGAATCCCGGCGGCTCGTTTGATGCTTCGACGGCTACGCCGGCGGCTAACATTCGGGTGAGAAACTTATCACGCGAAGCCGAAAGCTCCCTGCCGAGAAACCTCAGCACGACGTCATGCTGCCATTTCACCGTCATCGGCTCAAAGCTGTCGACTGTCGCCGCGTGATAGAGGATGTTCGTATTGGGGTAGAACGTTTCCTTGAGCACCTCATATTCGATATCGGTGACAAACTGCGGAGAATTGGTGGTCTTGAGCCATTCATCCAGGTCCCGGAGGTTTTCAAAGGGTGGCGCGCTCGTGCGATCGAGCCAGCGGAGGAGCTCATTGTCGCTCTGGAAACGGATCCCTTTCACGAGCGCAATGTAGTTCTCGAGGCCGTACAGATCGTGAATTCTCGCAAGACGCTCTTTCCTCAGACTGTCGCGCAGGGTGCTCGTCATGAAAAGCCGCGTGTCGCTTGTGTCATGCGGCACGATGACAAGATGGGAGGGCTTGTCGGTATAGGTCTCCTTCCCCGCGACGGGATTAAGATGCGCGCCGAAAAGGCCCATGTCGAGAAAGAGGGTCAAAGCCAGCGCCAGCCCGCCATAGGGGCGAGGAATTCTCATGCGCGTCAGAAATACCGCGACAAGCAGCGCCCCCGCGCCAAGCGCCAGGTAGGCCGACGAACGTCCGAAGCTCCACTGCGTAGACTCGTAGCATTCGGCCGCCTGGTCGTTGCCGGTCTCGCCGAGTTCGAGAAGCTGTCTCGGGGTGATGCGCGGATAGACCTCGGCCGGTTTGTACTTCATCATCGCCCATGCGACGGCAAAGAGAAGTGCTGCGCCAAGGATGACCGCGATCAGCGTCATCGGGCGAAGCATATTCCTGCGGCGAGCGAGAACGAGGACGTCATCAACCGCGAAACCCGCAAGCGCCGCCAGCGAGAGCACCGCCGGCAGGTAGAACTTCACTGGGAAGCGTATGAGGCCTATTCCGGGAATGTGGTCATAGCAGTAACTCCAGACCGCCGTGTTGGGCCCCGCCGCCATAAGCACAAAAGGTATCGCCGCCGCGAAGAAAAAGAGATTTCTCCTGTTTGTCACTGCCATTGCAAAGCCCGCAAGGGCGCCTGCCAGGCCGGCCGCCGGATAGTACCACCAACTCACAGCCGCAGAAGCGGCCTGATAAGTCCGCGTGTCAGGCGCCGACGCGTACGCCAGCCATACGGCCGCCGCCGCGCCCAGAACGACCGCGACGATACGCACCAGGCTCGATGTGTGCCTTCTGACCGCCAACAGCGTCCACCCCGCCAGGAACGGAATCATCACGCCGATGTAGACCGACTTGAGCCAGTGCTGGCTTCGCCAGTATATCCCGCCCCTGTCGGCAAAAAGATAAAATCTCGGCAGCAAAAGAAGCAGCGCATCGGTCGGGTGCGCGGACCACAAGCCTGCATCCTGCTTGATGATCCGCTGTTGGCGCGCGCTGTATCGAAGCGTATGTAGAAACGGCGCCACCTCGACGCCGGAGAGCACGATTGCCGCAGGTATGGCCAGCAGAACGAGACCTGCCGGTTTCCATGCGAAAGCCCAGCCGCGTCGCCGTGCAGTCGCGACCGCGCTCCACAGCGCGTACGCAGTCAGGAGGATGGCGGTAAAGATGACGGGCTCCGGCGCCGCCGCCAGTATGGCCATCGTGAGCGCGACGGTCAGGAGGAGAAAGCCCTTGTACCTTGCGCCTGACGTGATGTTGCGCGCAAAGGCAAGGCACCATGGCATCCAGGCGAGAGAAGTCTGGAAACTTACATAGTCCAGCGTCCCTGCAAAGGCGGGTGAAAACGCCCAGGCAAACGCCGTAAACGCCGCGGCCACCCTGCGGACACCCCATGCGCGCATCATGTAGTACGCGCCGGCGCCGCTTATGAAAAAGTGCAGCACTACAAACCACATGAAACTCTGCGGCATAGGGAGAATATAATAGATGAGCGCAGGCGGATAAAATACCGCCGGTTGGTACGTTCCAAGCACAGGCTCGCCGCATCCTGAATAGGAGTTCCAGAAGGGGATGCTCCAGTTCCTGATCGCCTCGGCCGCGAAGAAACGCTTGGGATAAAAGAAAAGCGCGAAATCCCGGAAGAAAAATACGCGCCCCTGGGCGACGACTTCCCAGAACGCAAGCGCGACAAGTCCCCCCAGCGCCGCCAGTATCAGCACGTCGCGCCCCGTGTACCGGCGTGTCTCAAGCGGCGTAAACTCGATATCCCGGTTCCCTTGTGACATCTTGAGTCTTTCTCCCTATCTGAGCCGGGCCATGACGGCGTTTGAATTCCCCGCAAGGTCGACGGCGCGGACGACGACTATTGAAGCGTCGGACTTGTCCACGGTGAAGGACAGCCTCTCCTCAGGCGAATCGAACATCCCGTCCACGGGCAAAAGCGCCTGCCACTTGCCTGCGTCCACGCTGTATGCGGCCGACGCCACCGGGCTTGACGCGTCCGAAGCCGTGAGCGCGATCCGAAGTCCCGCGCCGACTTTCTCCACGACGGGGGCGCTGAGGACGGGAGGCGTATTGTCGACTGTAAAGGGGCCCTCCTCGCGCGAGGTCGAGAGGTCGCTTCCGGCGGTGTTTGACGGCGAATCGGACGCGGTGACCTTGAAAAAGTAATCGCCGTCCGGCGCAGCCGTCGTATCCCACGGGTACTTCGTCTCGGAGAGTTCGTCCTCAAGGAGCAGGTAGTCCTTCATTTGCGCGTCTTTGAAGAAAAGCGAAAATGCCATCTTGTCCGAGTTGGCGTCATCGGCCTTCCAGTAGACAAAGACGCGGCCCGAAAGCGCCGAGGATAAAGATGTCGCGCCTGTGGAGTCCTTCTCAACCGCCTCGGATGCGTTTCGCGGTTGCTGCGGCGCGGCGGCCTTCGGCGGCTCCTTGCCGGCCGATATGGCGGTTATCACCGGTGCGAGGTTAAGCGGCAATGCCGCGACCTCGACCTCGCTCACGACCGGCGTCGTATCAGGCGCGGCAGTGGCCAGCTCGGCGCGGTACTGCGCGTAGCGTGACGGAGGCAACTGTGTCGCCGACGTCCCTGCCGCGGCGTCGAGCGCTAAGAACTCCGTCCATGTGGCGTCCACCGTGGGGCTGTTGCCGGCGCGGATTGAAAACGATGCCGACGTGCCGGTAGCGGCGTTGCCGAGCCACTTGAAACGCCCCCACCGGCTCAAAGTGCCCGAGTCGATTACCCGGCTTGTAAATGTCCCGGAGCGCGACAGGTCCGGCCCGAATACCGCCAGTTGCCCCGGCATGCCGAGCGCCGCGACAATCGAGCCCCCGGGCCCGCCGGCGAGATCCAGGACCTGTTCGCTTTTCGATTCATATAGTCGCCCCGCGCGACGTTCGGCGGCGTCGATAACGAATATTCCCGGCACGCCCGCGGTGCCGCAGTAGACAAGGCCGTCCCGGCACAAAAGCGACAGTATGAGCGCGCCGTTAATGTTGAAGATGACGGTTACGGATCCGTTCGCGTCGATCTTGTAGACTGAGTTGGACACCTTGTATGTTCTCTTCGCGGGGGGCGCGCCCGGAGCCGGATTTGTGGAGTTGTCGCTTCGGCGGGCCTGTATCTCGCCGATGATGGATCGAACCGCCTCGTCCTCGGCGCCGGGCTTGTCTTCCGCTATCGCTGCGGTGGCGGCGTAGACCGTGCCGTCGTCGGTTACGGCGATATCCTGCACGACGCGCTGCGGCGCCGAAAAGAGGATCGTCGCTTTGCCGTCGGGGCTGACGCGGTATACAGCGCCGCGGTCTCCGCTCGCTGCGTATACCGAGCCGTCCGCCCCCACCGCAAGCGCCAAAAGATGGGCGCTGGGCGAGTCGTAGACCTTCTCGACTGCGCCCTTGCTGATGCGGTATATCCTGCCCGCCGAGCCGCCCGTAGCGGCAAGTAGCGAGCCGTCTCCACCCTGCGCCAGCGCGAATACGTATTCCTCATCCAGGTCGGCCAGTACCTCGCCCGCGCCGTCGGCGGTTATGCGGTATATCCTGCCCTGCGGACCGGTCCCCGCGATAAGCGACCCGTCCGGCGCAGCCAGCAGGCTGAATACCCCCCCCTCGCCCGTCTCGAAAAACACCTTGGATGCGCCTTTGTCATGGCGATAGATCTTCCCGTCGGGAAGAGTCCCTGCGTAGATCGCGCCCGAGGCGTCTGCCGCGGCCGACCATGCGTAGTCGAGACCGTCCACGACGACCTTCATGTCGGGCGCGAGGACCAGCCGCTGCATGAGGTCCACGTAAACGCCTTCCTTTTCGCCCTGGCCGAATTCCTGCCTTAGCGAATCCTTGAAATACGCGGTCTCCACGGCGTCTGCCGCCTGAAAACACGCGAAGACTGATGCCGCTATAAGCGCAATTTGGCGTCTGGTCATCTCTACTCCTGCGGACTTTTGATGTTTATCGGAATCACGCTCTTGCCACTGACGACAAAGGGCGTCACCTCGCCGGCCGACACGCTGTAATACAACGCTGACAGCTGCCCCTGCTCGGGCGCGGCCAGTATCGCGATGGCGCTTGACGGAAGCCTGGGAAACTCGCTTGTTGAGATCGCCACGCCGCGGTCCGCGTCGGCCAGGCGAAGGACTATCTCCCCGGGGCTTCGCTTGGGCGTTATGACGTCGAGGAGTTGGTCGATGTCGGAAGGATTCAGCAGACGCCGCGATTGCTGTATGTCGATGGCGTCACTGGTGCGGCCGTCGCAGACGATGAGGCTCTTCTGGCCGGGGAGGATATTTGACGGGACCGCAAGGCGGACGGTGACGGTGCGCGTTTTTGAAAGCGCGGCCTTGAGTTTCACGACGGCGACGATCTCGCCTCCGGGACGCACTTCATTTTCGCGGACGGTCACGGAGTCTATCACCGCCGAACGGTCGCTTCCCGCGACGTCGAAGTCGATGTCTATCGACTGCGGGTCGAGGCGTAGAAACGGGTTAAACATCGTGACCGCGAGCGCGCCCGAAAGGTCGTTGGCCATGGATGAAAGCGCGTTGGCGCCGGCCGCCTCCCAAGCATAATCAAGCCTCCTGCCGCCTGAATAGGCGACTTTGAATCGGTACGATACGGTCGAATCCGGCGAGAGTCCTCCGTAGGTCGTGAGGCTCTCGGCGGCGACCGTCGCCGCGAGCTGTGCGGTCATGGAGTAATGTTTGAATACGTTGTAACTGAAAGTCGCCTTCTCGCCCGCGCGGTTTATCGAGACGCGCATAGGGACGGTGCTGGGCGTCTTCCCTATCACGCCGAGTACGCCTGTCGAACGGTCTCGCGTAATCGCGCCTTTCTCGGCCATCGGCGACGCGAGTTTGAATGACCGGTACACGCTTGGAAATATGACGCTTATCCGCGCCGTGTACATAGGTATGGCGACGTCGTCGCTCCCGAGAAAGGAGTGCCCGAACCCGTACACCAGTTCGCCGCGCACATCGGTCACGGTGCCTATGGCGCCGATGGTCATGTCGCCGCTTACAAGCGTCGCAAAAAGCGGCGAGCCCGGCTCGAAGGACGCCGCTTCCGCCCCGGCGGCCCCCGCCGCAGAGCCGGAAATGCCCTCCGCGAGGAAGTAATTCCCCCCCGGCAAGAGCGACTCGGCTATGCGCCTTGCCTGCGGACCGAGCGCCGGCAAGAGAAGCGGAACGGCAAGCGGTCGAAGGGTCTCCGAAAGGCTTTGCCGGCTGTCGGCCGGCTTAAAGAGCGACCCGAGAGGCCTTTCCGGCGAGAGAAGCTCCGACAGGTCAAATCCCGCCCATGAGGCCGTCGGCTGAGACCTCGGCAAAGGTTCAAGAAGCGCCGCCTCCATCTCGGCGATCGGCGTTACCCCTGCAATGGGGTCCTTGGGCCAGGGCCACCCAAAGGACAGCGCCCCTATGAGTCTGCCGTCGATATAGATGGGACTGCCGCTCATGCCAGCCACCGCGCCCGAGTGTTCAAGGCCAAGCCCGGATGCCCGAACCAGGATGGCATTTCGCCCGGGCGCGACGCCGAGTACGACGTCTATTACCTCCACGTCGAAGCGCTCCGGCTTTGTGCCCCGTATGACGGTGAGACCGTACCCGGTCATGCCGGGGGTGATCTCCTCGACCGGCATCGTGGCGCGTGGCGCCCGCGCCTCATCGCCTGGCGCGGCGGCGCACAAAAGCGCACAAAGCGCCGCGACGGCGGCCGTTCGCAGCGGTTGCGGCATCGAATTTCTCCGATGGTGTAGAATAATGTTAGAAAGCGAGGTTAGGTTATCCGGAGGAGAGCCCCTTTTCAACTCCAAAAGGAGTCAGGCGCCGGTTCACGCTTGCGCGGCGCGCCGGGGGGCCATAAAATCAGGTCAGGGCACACAAGAAACAGTCGTACGGAGGCGTGATGGAAAAGGAAGTCCTCGCGAAATGCGAGAAGATCATCGGATACAAGTTCAAAGACCCCTCTCTCCTGCTTCAGGCGCTCACGCACGCATCATCAAACGCCGGCAGCGTCCCTAATAACGAGAGAATGGAGTTTCTCGGCGACAGCGTCGTCGGGCTTGTCGTCTGCGAGTACCTTTACGCGGAATTCCCCGACTATGCCGAGGGGCATCTGACTCGGAGGAAATCCGCGATAGTCAGCCGTTCGAGCCTCGGCAAGGTGGCCAAGCAGATCGGACTCGAGGACTTCATCATCGTCGGCGCCGGCATGGCCAAGCGCAGACACCTGCCGTCGAGCCTCTACGCGAATGTGTTTGAAGCGGTCGTCGCGGCGGTGTATTTCGACGGAGGCCTCAAAGCCGCGCGCGAAGTTGTCCTGAGACTTCTCGCAGAAGAGATAGGCGCCGCCGAAGCCGACAAGCGCTACAAGAACTACAAGTCCATTCTCCAGCACTACGCGCAGCGCGAGATGCAGGTGACGCCGACCTATAAGGTGCTGCGCGAAGAGGGGCCCGACCACGTGAAGTTCTTCGAGGTCATCGCCGTCATCGGCGACGCCGAGCACAAAACCGGCTGGGGCAGGAGCAAGAAAGAGGCCGAGCAGCGCGCCGCCGAAGAGACTCTCAACGCCCTTGGCGTGGCTGCCGAGGAGTAGACCGCTTTGTGAAAAGTGCCGCTGCCGCGAAAGCCGCCGCTCCCGCTGCATCCGCCGCCACGTCGGCCGCCGAGACCGTTCTTCCCGGCACATATCTCTGGTGAAATTCATCCGTGATGCCGTAGGCCGTCGCGATTATCACTGTCAGCAGCATGACATGCGCGACCGCATGCGCCTTAAGCGCGCGGTACAGAAGAGCCGCAAGGATGAAATACTCCACGAGGTGGGCCGCCTTGTCGATGCCGGGCAGTGCTGGGGTCTTCATCGAGTCGGATGGGACGCTCGAGACCGCAAATATCAGTATGGCGTATGCGGCGACAGCCGCCCAGCGGCGCACTCGCATCAGGATGGATCCTCTTCGTCGTCAAAGCCGAGGACCTTGCGCCAGTGGTCGACCTGGCCGGGCGGCGTACCCGTAAATTTCTCCCTGGGTTCGCGCGGCGGGGCCTTTTGCCTCTTCTCCATGTGCTCTTCGGACTTGACGAGAAAACCGCGCGACGCCACAACCTTGGCGCCGACGTCGAGAACATTCGAGCGTATTTCCCGGTCGTCTGAGACGACGAGAAAGCCCCTCGGGTTTGGCGCGGATGTGACCAGCCTGCAGATGACCTCGTCGGCGGGCACGCCGGCCTCGCTGAAAAGAACCTCCACGCCGTGGGTGCTTGCGGAGCGAGGGTAGACGCCCGAGGATCCGTC